>NZ_JAMYOE010000007.1:0-206512 GCF_040319695.1 Mesorhizobium sp. M0898
ACCTGCAACGTGCTCCCAAACAACGGATGCCAGCGATAGGCAACCGTCGCAAAGCGAAAACCATATGCAGAATGTCGATAATTGCCCTGCGCGCCCACGAAACAAGAACAAATCGGCGCCATGGGGATCGCGCTTTTCGCCGATCACATGCATAGATGCCCGACAACAGTGGACACGCGCCCAACCTATGCAAGCGCAAACAACGGTGCGTACGCCACTTCTATCCTTCTCAGCTGTTGGGAAATTGCGTTTGCACCAGCCGATGAAATCGAAGATCGCTCCTCCGATAGACACCGTGCTAGCTTAGCAAGGACCCGATCCGACCAACCAGCCTGCTGCAATCTTTCAGTTTCGAGCGGATAATCCAATTGGCGAAAGATCGCTGATAGTTTGAAGACCGACGGTTCGATGCTAACGACCGGGACACCCTCGCAAAGCGCCAAAATCGAAGCATGCAGGCGGCTGCTGATGACGGCATCGCATTTTCGGTATATGGACCGAAGCTGCTGATATCGAGGCTGGTGGTTGATAACCGTGGATTTATCGATCATTCGACTCAAGCGTCTGGCGAAAGCCAAATCGCGATGGATTGCGTTCGACACAAGAACGATGGGACGCCCGGTCTTATTCAGACCTTCTGCCAGACGCGCCCATTCATCCACGCCCTGCATAGCCCCCAAGCCATTAACGGCAAGCCCGATCGCCCCGCGGGGTATGGCGCTCGCAGCCTCCGGCACCGATGTCTGTGAGGCCAGAAATACCATATCCGGTGCCTCATGAATAATCGAATTGCGCACGCCAAGATCTATCGCAACTTCAACCGATTTTGCGTCGCGCACGCTCAAATAGCACAGGTTCTTGTATACGTGAGCAATCAAGGCACCGAGAGCATTGTTCCCGATCTCGAGGCTGTGGTTGATTGCGACAGTCTTCTTTCCGCTTAACTGAGCGATTCGAAGCAACAGAAGCAACCGCATCACTTGATGAGGATCGCCGGTTGGACAAATTTCCCCTGCGGGATTCCAAACGACTAAATCAGAAGTACAACAAGCTGTTACAGCGGTTACAGGTACTGATCTCTCGATTAGTCCCATGCCGGCCAATTTTCTGCGCAACGCCAGCTTACGCGTTACTCTTCGGAAGGGACCACGAAGCTCCTTTCCAGTCTCGTCAAGCTTGACCAAATTTAACTCAGCTTTCGCTGGCAAAGGCGCGTCCTCCCTGCGAAAGCGCAATGTCAGCGCGTGAGCTAGTGCGTCAAACTCCTTGATCGACCCTCCACCGATGCCCCTCAGATCAAATTGTTCGAAAAAGCGTGGGTAACGATCAATAGCTCGAACATCCGCAGCAGGAAAACGGGATATTGCGTACCGTATGAACTCTGTAGAGAGTCCCTCGTTGCCCGCATTTTGCGTATGAAGGCGCGTTATAAGAAGAATACGAGGTCTCATATTAGTCCCGATCACATAGAGTAACGAGCCAACCGGCGAAAAACAAACCTTAGCGACGGCAGCGTTCGAAGACGGAGTAAACCGCCCTTCCTGCTTTTCGTCCACTGGCCAAATATGAGCGTCTGTGCATCAGATCCTCGCTTGGCAAAAGCAGCACTCTACCGGACGAATCTCCTCTTTGTACCGAGCATGTTGGTCCCAGACGTCACATGCTGCTGCATAAGAGTGGAGTATAGCTCCATTTGCTGCAGGGCGACGCTCTCCATGCTGAACCGCGCGGCGATTGTCTGTACTGCGTGCTGCGCCATCTCATAGCGCTCGGCTTCCGATAGGCCGAGCGCGCGACGAAGAAGCCCGGAAAACTCGGCATGTGAGCGGGCCAGAAAGCCGCTGCGCTCATGCTCCACAATGTCGGACGCACCGCTGACATCGGTGATGATTGGGACCACGCCGTAGCTCATGGCCTCGAGCAGGGCGTTTGACATGCCTTCCGACGCCGAGGTGGAAAGATAGAAATCAGCCTCCCACAGAAAGGGAAACACATCTTCGACCGCCCCGGCGAATGTGACGTTGCCTGAAAGGGCCAACCGGGCCGCCTGTTCCTCGAGAGGGACGCGGCACTGGCCGTCGCCCAGGATAGTGAGTTGCGCCTTTGCCTCGGCGGGAAGTGCCGCGAACGCATCGATCATGTGCTCGAGGCATTTTTCCGGTTCGAGACGGCCAAGGCAGATAAAGCGCCTGCTGCCATTGGCGCTCGGCTCCCAGCGCGCCTTGCGGGGCAGATCGATCCCATTCGGAATCAAATGAATGCGATCCGCGTCGATGCCATGTCTCTTCAGATCACCAGCGATTTGGCGGCTATTGGCGATGAACGCCGTGACATGACGTTTAATCAGGGCGGACGCCAAGCGACCGATGATCCTCTTTTCGCGCACCACATCGAGATCGAAACACCGTCCGCCCCGGCCCAATTTTGCGAGAACCGGTTTGTGCAGGAGGGCTCCCGCCAAGGCAGCCGGAACGGCGTGAAGTCGGGCATGGATGATATATACGACATCGAATTCGTCGCGACGGCGCAGCATCCAGACCACAACCTGCACACACCACGACAGGAACGACAGCATATGCCGCCCGCCTAAGTTCGGCGCCGCGCGCAAGCGAAGGCGCTGGATGGGCACCCCGTCGATGGCGGAGCGTTTTGGCGTCGAGTGCGACAACCTGGGTGCTATAATAGTTACGGAAACGCCCCTTTCAACCAGCACCCGGGCAAATCGCCGCGTCTGTTGTTCAGCGCCGCCACATGACTCAGGAAAATAAGTTGGGAGCACGAGCAGAATACGAGCTTCGGCTCGCGGGAACTTCATCGGATGCGCAGAGGCAATTTCTGTTACAATCATATCAATCCGCCGGATAGCGTCCCTCGGGTCGATGGCGGCCACCAAGATTACAACCGGTCCCACGTGCAAAAAAGAGCGTGCACCGCTATCCAATCTGATAACCTATCGATCACTGTAAAACGCACAGGTCACAGCCGTTCATCGCGGAAGCGCAACATTTCGGACAGGACGCCTTGCTGACACTCCCTTGCTTGCCCAATGCTGGTGGAGAACTTTGCGGTAAATGGCATCGATCCGCTTGCCCATCAGCCTGGCGTCCCAGTTCGAAAGATCAGTCGCCGCGGCACCTTGGGCGAGGCCAGCCAGTCTTTCACGATCCTCAAGGAGGGCTGCAATGGCGTCGGCCATGGCTGCCAAATCGTGCGCGGGTGCAATCACACCGTTGATACCAGGGCGGAGCACTTCGCGAAGACCTGGCAGATCGCAAGCGACGCAAGGCTTGCCGCCGGCGAGATATTGCATGACCACGCGGGGGAGTCCCTCACGCATGGAACAGAGCAGGCAGAGATCCGCGAGCGCGATCAGCCGCTCCGGGTCGTCCCGATAGCCGGTAAAGACCACTTGGCGCGCCAGCCCTAGCCATTTGGCCCGCGATTCGACGACCGAGTGAAGCGGTCCGTCGCCCGCAAGCACAAGCATCGCGTCGGGTAAGCGGGTTTCGACTTTCCTGAAAACGTCCAGAAATTCCGTGTGTCGCTTCCGTGGCTCGAATGCAGCGATCATCAAGAGCACAGGCGGCCGCGGCGCGCCCGGTGCCAAGCGCAACAAATCGCGCCAATCATCGGGCGGACCGGCGTTGCGAAAACGATCGAGATCGAATCCGGAATGGATCACATAATGTTTGTCCGGACGTCCCACTCCTGCGCTTAAGCACAAATCACGGATGCCCTCGCTCACACTGATGAACGCACTGGTGAGTGGTGCTGCCAGCTTTTCCAAGACGAGATAGGCAAACCGCTCGACGACACCGACATTGACAAAAGGCACGATATGCACGCCATGAACGATCCCTGGAACGCCCGCCGCCCATGCCGCGAAACGCCCGAGAATGCCTGCTTTGCTGGTGTGCGTATGCACGATGTCGGCATTCAACGAGCGGAAGCGTCGGGTAAGCGACAACAATGCCCTCACGTCGCAAACGGGCGAAATGGACCGGGTCAAGCTAGGGACACCAATGAGTTTCACCCGCGGGTCCACTCTAGCTATGATTTCCGGGTGGACCGTCTCGCCGTGAAGCAGGACAACATCATGTCCTCTTTGCGCGGCCCAATTGCAGGAATGGACAGTATTCTCATCAGCACCGCCATTGATGAGACGGGTAATGACATGAACGATCCGCAGTCGATGCCCCATGTCGATCTTGTTTTCCGGATCCCGTGCTTTCATATGGCCGCACCGATCGCGCTGAATCCATGGGATGGGTACGTTCCATGCCCAGCCGTGCATCGATGGGTGGCATGCCGCATCCTCAAGACCCCCGAATCCTGTTCTCTGCCCTTCTCCTTGTTGGGTCATGGCACGTGCAGTTCCATAAGGAGGGGGGTTATCCCAGTCGCTCAGATTGAGCCTGATTAATTTAAACGTCTCAGAGACATATCGCTGTTACCCCGGGCACAGCGGACTGCTTATTTTGCGGTATACTTCTATGCTAATGTCTCTGCTTAACGCGTTTGCGCGAAATCGGATTCGTTGAAAGAAAAAGAAGTAGTCAAGGCAACGCTTTAAGGAAGCGGTGCGCTTACCTTTTCCAGGGGACAGGAGCCAATGGCAGAGGTCGCTTGGCCTGCAGCTCGGGGAACTTTCGCGTGCCCCAAGTTGCTTATTGTCGATGTGCGCCGGCATCGATCAAGAGATTCGTGGCTTTGATATGAAGACATTGATCCTTCCCTGGTCGGCGGGTCCTACGGAGTCTGACCCGAGGAGCATTCTGGCTTGGTTAGCCATAGCCGGCCAGTTGGCCCTCTTCATCACACTCGTCTATCTCCTCAGGCTTGAGACTACTGCGCTTGTCCGCGTCCTGCTCGTCGCTCTCGCCGGCTGGTGCGTGCACTACTTCCTGCCACAGCGTTACCGGCTGCAGTTTTTCGTGCTGCTCTCGTTCGCGGGTATCGCCGCAGTCTTTGGTAACTTTGGGCCCAACCATCATCATTGGAGATTTGAAGGCCTCATCGATGCTGCCTGGATCGTCGTCATTGGGCTCGTATTGATCGAAATTGCTCGCCTGCCGATCGCTTTTGGATGGAGAGTGCTGGTGCTGGTTGGCGCCGGCTGCGGGCTCGCCGCCGCACGGATCGATTGGATAGCTACCCCATGGACGCACGCAATCTGGCCCGTGCTCGCTTCCATGTTCATGTTCCGTCTAATCGTCTATGTATACGAAATGCGGCGAGAACAGAGAATGTCGACGCTGTCGGAACGGCTCGCGTATTTCTTTATGTTGCCGAATGTATGCTTCCCGCTCTTTCCAGTCGTAGATTTTAGGACTTTCCGTAGCAGCTACTACAATGCTGACCAGCACTATATCTATCAAACGGGTATTCAGTTGCTGTTTCGCGGCGCTATCCATTTGATATGCTACCGCATCGTATATCAGCGATTTGTGATCGATGCAGCGGATGTACAGAATCAGGTTGAACTTGTGCAGTTCATGATCTGGCCGTTTTTGCTTTATATGAAGATTTCAGGAACATTTCACGTAATCAGCGGGATTCTTCATTTATTTGGATTCAATCTTCCAGAAACCCACAATCTCTATTTCCTCTCCTCGAGCTTTACAGACTTCTGGCGTCGAATAAATATATATTGGAAAGACTTTATAATGAAAATTGTATACTATCCCGTTTATTTTCGTTTTCGACGCTGGGGAGAGAGCGTGGCGCTCGTCAGCGCGACACTCCTGGCGTTCCTCGCGACTTGGCTGCTGCACAATTATCAGTGGTTTTGGTTGCGTGGCACCTGGGTATTCACCTGGAACGACTTCCTCTTCTGGATGATCCTGGCCGTGCTCGTGACAATCAACGCCCTCTATGAAATGCGGCACGGTCGCACGCGGCGCCTGCGTGGCGGGGCACTCAGCTGGAACGGTTCGCTGCAAACTGCGGGCCGGACCATCGGCGTGTTCGTCGTTATCTCGCTCCTTTGGTCGTTTTGGAGCGCGAGCTCGGTCCCGCTATGGTTCTCGGTCTTCGACACCGTGGGCGTCGAAGGTCCCGGCAAAATGACGCCCGTCCTCGTGCTGGTCACGGTGGTAGCTATAATTGGCATTCCTGCCCTTGCGCTCGCGCGTGGCGCCGCCGACCGCCAGTACAGTTTCTGGCGGTCGGTTGCGTCGGTCGGTGTCTGCGGGTTTATCGCGGTTTGCACCTCGCTCCTGGGGGTTCGCGGTGGCCTGGGCGAGACAGTCAGTACCGCAATGGCCGACATTAGAATGCCGAACCTCAACACTCGCGACAGGGCGAACCTGGAGCGCGGCTACTACGAGAACCTCGTCAATGTCGGCGCATTTAACCCAGAACTGTGGATTGTCTATGGCCAACGACGACTTGACGGATGGGAGAATTTAGACAAAACGCCGCTGAGTGAGTTCACAGGTGCGCTTCCCACGACCTATCTGCGTCCACTCTCCCAAGCAGACTTTAAGGGAACCCGGGTCCACATCAACCGCTGGGGCATGCGAGATCAGGATTACGAAAAGCTCGCTCCTCCCGGCACCCTACGAATTGCAGTCGTCGGCTCTTCGCACGTCTTCGGCGAGGGTGTCGCGGATGACGAGAATTTCGAGGGCCTGTTGGAGCGGCGGTTGAATGAGCAGGCGGCCGACAGCGGGTATCAACACTACGAGGTGCTGAACTTTGCCGTTGGGGGTTATGCTAGTCTGGACATGCTGGCCATCATCGAGGATCGGGTGCTTGCATTCAAACCACAGTACATCTTTTACTTTGAGCACAGCGCGCTTAATCCGCGAATGCTAAAGCAGCTCGTGAAAGCAATCCAGAATGGCTCCGCATATCGCTACGACTTCGTGCGCGACATTATACGCCAGGGCGCGATAGATCACAGGGCCGATCGTGAGGTGATTAGACGAAAGCTCACGCCCTACGGAGAGACACTTTTGCGTGCGATCTATTCTCGAATCGTGGAAACTGCGAAGCGTGAAGGTGTGGGGGTCTTTTGGATCTATCTTCCCAGACTAGACGAGAGGACCAATCCTGACCTGGAGAGGCGCCTCGCTGCCGAGGCCGGATTCAACGTTCTCGATCTTTCCGGCGTGTATGACGGGTACGACTGGCGGACCCTTCAAGTAGCGCCTTGGGATGATCACCCAAACGCCGCTGGCCATCGGCTTATCGCCGACAAGCTTTACGAGGTGCTGCAGCAACGCCGGGATCTAATTCCCCTGAACCTTGCGGTTGCTCCACAAAAGGAGGAAAAATGGATGCGATCCAGATTAGGACAATGGCAAAGGACTTCATATTGAAGGAGTTCCTGCCCGGTGAAAGGCCGGAGAATCTGACGGATTCAACGGAGCTGATAGATGGCGGCATTCTCGACTCGCTGGCGACGCTTAGGCTCGTTGCCTACCTAGAAAAGTCCTGCGGTATCGAAATCGCCCCCGACGAACTCGTGCCAGAGAACCTGAACTCCATCGCCCATATTGCCCATTTCGTCCAATCGAAGCAGGCGTTTACATAGAGCCCGTCATGACGGTCGCTACCTTACACGAATATCTGGAACAGAGCGCGATGCGGCATAGCGGTGCGTGCGCAGCCGTCGAGGCGAGTTCCGGGCGGCAGATCACTTACGGCGAACTCGACACGCTGTCGAGCCGAGTGCGCGCCTATCTCCGTCGGATAGGCGTCCGTCCGGGGGATCGCGTCGGCATTTGCCTTCCAAAGTCGATCGCTTCGCTCGCTGTTTTATTCGGTATCTTGAAGGTCGGCGCGGCCTATGTGCCTGTCGACTCTCTGGCGCCGCCTGCGCGTAATGCGTTCATATTCACCGACTGCGGCGTGCGCGCGATTTTCGTGGAGGCGTTCCGAGCCGAAGCTTTGCGCTGCGAGTTAGCGCGCTTAGATGCGGAACCTCGGCTCTTGCCGCTCGACGGGTCCGACAGTTCCTCGCCGCTCTCGACGTACCTGGCTCGCATGGAAGCCGAGGGCGGTTTGGCGGTGGAGGACGAATCGGCGCGGCCGGGGCCGGAGAACCTGGCTTACGTGCTCTACACTTCGGGCTCGACCGGCCAGCCGAAAGGTGTGATGCTGACGCATCGTAATGGCTCGAGCTTCGTGGACTGGTGCTCCGAGATCCTCGCCCCTGACGAGACTGACCGCTTCTCCTCTCATGCGCCCTTCCACTTCGACCTGTCCCTCCTCGACATCTACGTACCGCTGAAGCACGGCGCGACCGTATTCCTGATCGGTGAAGAGCTCGGCAAGAACCCGGCCCGAATGGCCTCGGTTATCGCGGAGCAGCGGTTGACCGTCTGGTATTCCACGCCCTCCGTACTGACGCTTCTAGTCGAGCACGGCGGCCTTAATGCTCGCGACGACTACGCTCTTCGGTTCATTCTATTTGCCGGCGAGGTTTTTCCGGTCAAGCATCTGCGCAGGCTGAAGGCTCTGATTCCGCGCCCCCGCTACCTGAATCTTTATGGCCCAACCGAAACCAACGTCTGTACCTATTACGAAATCCCGCAGACGATCGTCGAAGACCGCACAGCACCATTTCCGATCGGGCGCTCTTGCTCGCATGTTAAGGCACGCGTGATTGATGCGAAGGGCCGCGACGTGCCGCGAGGCCAGGAAGGCGAGCTCGCAATCAGCGGCGCGCCCGTGATGCTGGGCTATTGGAACCTGCCTGAGCGAACAAGCGGCGCTTTTCACGTCGATTCAACCGGCCGCTGGTACCGGACCGGCGATATCGTGGTCGAAGGCGATAATGGCGTCTACATCTTCCGCGGTCGACGCGACCGGATGGTCAAGAGGCGGGGATATCGGATCGAACTTGGCGAGATCGAGACGGCACTCTATCGCCATCCAGCGATCTCCGAGGTGGCGGCGATCGCTCGCTCGGAGGAGTCGGGCGTTTCGATTAAAGTGTTCTATGCCTCGCGCAACGGTGCTGCGCTGTCACTCATCGACCTGAAGCGGTTCTGCGCTCACAATTTGCCGGCCTACATGGCCCCGGACTGGTTCTCGCATCAGCCATTACTTCCGAAGACATCGACGGATAAGATCGACTACCAGCATCTAATAAGGATGGAGTGATGGATTTCGCGCTGAACGAGGAGCAGCGTATCCTGCGCGGGGAGATCCTTCGCTTCGCGCAAGGTAAGCTCAACAAGGATCTCAGGCAGCGCGACCGAGAACAAATATTCCAGCGCGAGTTGTGGCAGGCCTGCGCGCAAATGGGCCTGACCGGCCTGCCAGTCCCCGAAGCCTACGGCGGATCCGGTCTCGATTCCCTGTCCACGGCCATTGCAATCGACGCGCTCGGCTACGGCTGCGAGGATTCCGGCTTGGTGTTCTCGATCTGCGCCCACCTTTTGGCCGGCGTTGTGCCGATTTGGAAGTTCGGCACTGAAGAGCAGAAGAATCGATATCTTCCGGGGCTCTGTGATGGCACTTTGATCGCAGCCAATGCGATGAGCGAACCGGAGTCGGGCTCCGATGCATTTGCGATGAAAACCAGGGCGGAGCCCCATGGCGACGGCTTTATAGTCAATGGGACGAAGACCTTCGTGAGCAACGGGCCGGTGGCGGATGTAGCCGTCGTCTTTGCTATCACTGACTTCGCACGGGGTCATTTCGGCGGGATCACGAGCTTCCTGATGGACTGCACGCTGCCGGGCTATCGGGTCGCGCAGAAGTTCGAAAAAATGGGGCTGCGGACGTCTCCGATCGGGGAGCTTGTCTTCGAGAATGTGCTCGTTTCGAAAGACGCCGTTCTCGGCGGAGTGGGCGGCGGCTCGAGGCTATTCGCCCATAGCATGGACTGGGAGCGGGCGTGCCTATTCGCCGGCCATGTAGGTACGATGGAGCGGCTTCTGGAAAAGGCAGTGGCCTATGCGCGCACCAGACATCAGTCCGGCCGAGCCATCTCCAAGCACCAGGCGGTCGCCCATAAAATTGCCGACATGAAGATGCAGGTGGAGGCGGCCCGACTCCTCGCCTACAAGGCGGCGTGGGGCCTTGAGCGCTCCGAGTCCGTATCCCTCGATGCCGCCGTTTCGAAGCTCTTTGTGAGCGAATCGCTAGTCCGCACTACGCTCGATGTCGTCCAGGTCTTCGGCGGCTACGGCTTCTTGAGCGAATTCGATGTCGAACGTGCCGTGCGCGATGCCATTGGCAGCAAGCTCTATTCCGGAACTTCGGAGATACAGCGCAACATCATTGCTGGCTGGCTGGGGCTTTGATGACCGCTGTGGTCAGAGGACCTATCCGGTGAAGGGCGACGTGAGCTGTCGCGGGCCCTGCCGTAAGCTCGCGAAAAAGGGCGCTCGACTTTGCTGAGGCAACCGGAACGGCGGCGCGGTGGCTCGACCTGAACGGCTAAGCTTAAGCTAGAGCTTCGCGTGCGGGGCCGGCACCTCAGGAATGGGTCTACAGTCTGTTGCCGATTGATCGCCGTTACTGCGAGCACTTGTTCGCGGATTGCCGATTATGGTCTTGGCACCCTTTGATTGCTTGCGGCACAGAAGCTTGAAAGATAGGCTTTGTGGATGCGGCTTCTGTATATACATTCTGCATACGCCCAGCGCCGGCCGCCAATGCGGCACATGTCGCAAAGATGTCTCATGCATTTCGCGTTGCCGGTGCGGAGGTCCTGCTAGCGAATTCGCGCGCGATCTTTTCATAATGATCCCGTGTATTCATAGAGGCGCGAGGAAGCGGATTGAACACCGAGTTCGGCTACTGTAGCGCTTGTTTCCGCCGGAATTTTCCGGTTCACGATTTTGAGCTTCACCATCCGATTGGCGGTTTGAGCAGCCGTCAGCGTCGGCGCCTTGCCAAACTGATAGGGTTGGAGGCATTCAGTATGCTGGTCACCCACGTCGCAACGTCTGCCGGACGACAGCATCTGTCTTTTTCCTCAACATGCCGGAAAATTTTTCATCGCGCCCAATGGCGCGGACCCGGTTCCACCGAACGTGGAGACATGCAGCCTGCCTGCCACGTTTAAGATCGGTTATGTCGGGATGAGATCATAAGCGCTATTGCGCCTCGATGCGGCTGGGCGACATTTCATATCGTCGGGGGAACACCCAGCGATTTAGCGTATTGGACATCGAAGCTGGCCCAATGCCCGAACACAGTGTTCCATGGCTACGTCCCCACCGCGACATGTGCCTACTTGGCTGAAATGGACGTTGTACTCGCGCCGTATCTCAGAAATGTACAAGGCCAGGGTGGCGGTCGAGGCTGAGGGAATGTCGCTGCTCAAGCTCTTCGAATATATGGCGCACGGCAAACCCATAGTATCCTCCGACCTGCCGGCTATCCGTGAAGTCTTGAGGGATAGCGTCAACAGCGTTCTGGTGTCGCCGGACAATCCGTCTGACTGGGTCAAGGCCCATCAGCGGCTGCATGAAAACGAGGTGTTTCGGGATCAGATTGGCCTACAGGGGAGGCGGACTTTCTGGCCAAGTATAGCCGCATCGCACGCGCAACCAACATCTTAAAGGAAATCGAGAACCGGATGTCGTCGAGCCGAAGCTTATAGGCTGCACAGTTTTTCTTATTGAAGGCGGCCGCGCCGTCAGCAGGTTTTCCTGATCCACTTCCCGCGCCAGAAGAAATCATGCGCTCATAAAGATCCGGCGACTGAACCGGCACGACCCGAATTTTGGGGCTCTATATACTCACTGGCGCGGGATCGCTCGAGCATCAAAATCAAAACTATCAGTTCAATCCCGGACGATGGATCGCCTGTCCATGCCGCTTCTGAGAGTCCGTTTTGAAATTCAGGGATGAGCGTTTCGGCGGATGAGATTGCCGCCCATTGCGGCAAGGATCATGGCTTGCGAGACATCGATGCGCTGCTCGTAGTCGCGCACGAGGCGGCGCCATCTTGTCATCCAGCCGAAGGTCCGCTCGACGACCCGGCGGCGGGGCAGGATCTGGAAGCCCTTCTGGTCGTCGGATCGACGAATGATCTCGACCACGAAGTCGAGATAGGCGGCTTTGTCCATGAGCTTCAGCCTGTCATAGGCGCCGCCGGCGAATAGATGCTTCACCCAGGGCCAACGCTTGCGGATACCATCCAGGATCGCCTGAGCACCGGCACTGTCGGAGATATCGGCGGTGGTGAGATTGACCATCAACAGGCGCCCATCCGACGGCAATGTGTCGCTTGCGGCCGACAATCTTCTTGCCGGCGTCGTAGCCCTTGTTTCAGCTTGCGGAGCTTTGACCGACTGGCTGTCGATCACGCCAGCCCTGGCCTCGCGCCCGGCTCGCTCGCGATCCAGCTTCAGCGCCACATCATGGGTGGTCTAGTCTATAGTCTAGAGCAGAAACCGCCGCGCCAGCTCGCGAAACCAGCCGTAGACCGTCTGCCAGGGCCCGAAATGGATCGGCAGCATTCGCCAACCGCAACCGGAGCGGACCAGGTAGCGCACGCATTGATCACCTCGCGAAAATCAACCTCGCGCGGACGGCCGCGACGCCCAGGCTTGGGCATCAGCGGCGCGAACTGCTCCCACTCCTCGTCCATCAAATCAGACGGGTAGCGCTTGGTCTTCTTGGCGATCGGGCTATCCGGCCACGACTCTGCTCTGATCGCATCTAAAGCTTGAATCACAACCAAGCTCAGATGGAACCCATAGTCAGCCGATTTTCAAAACGGTCTCTGCGAAGCCCGAACCCGGTGGATCGCTCGCTGACCGTCTCGACCTGTCGGCGTTCGCCGCACGCCAATCCCAAGGTTGATCGAACCGGCCCTGCCAAATGCCGCGGTGAGCCGCCTTGGCGTTGCCTTGCTCGGCGGCAAATGTCCCATTCGAATACCGTGCCCAGTCCAATGCGAGGCCTTGTGTATTTCGGCGTGGAATAATTGCGGGCCGATTGAGAGACAGGGCGAGTCTGGGCGCAGCGCCGTCTCCCCAATACGAGGTATGACGTCGCATGCGAGGCATCGAAAGAGGTAATTGCCTCCGAAATCGCCTCCGGTCAGACTGGCTGATTGTCGCGAGCGCGAGAGCCAGGCTGATGCTGAACAACCTCCAGGTGCTCCGGGCTGTCGCCGCCTATGCGGTGGTTTTGTACCATGCCCAGCCGTTCATCAAGCGCCTGCACCCGCTTCCCTATCATTCACATCTGGGGGCTGCCGGTGTCGATATATTCTTCGTCATATCTGGCTTCATCATGGTTTATGCGAGCGACAGAAGCCACTGTGGCCCCGCCGCGTTCTGGCGTGACCGACTCATCCGGATATTGCCGCTATACTGGATCATCACTGTCGCGATGATAGCCGTCCACTCTGTCGGCTTCAGTCCGTCGGGACTGCACAATTGGGACGGCTCGGACCTGCTGACATCCCTGTTCTTACTGCCAAATATACGACTCGACGGCGTTTCGGAGCCCATACTCAGTCCGGCATGGACGCTGATCTACGAGGCCTTTTTCTATTTCTTCTTCGGCCTTTTCCTGCTTTCGGGGCGAATTAGTCGGGCAACTACCATTTTGTCGGTGGTCTTTCTGTCGTTTTGGTTCATGGGCGTAGTATTCAAGCCACAACCTTTTGCGATCAAGTACTATACGAATGCCATCCTACTTGAGTTCGGGCTCGGCTGTTTGCTGGGGCTCTTATATCTGAAGTCACAGGCACTCGACCTGCCCCACGGAGCAACACTGAGTGTCCTCGCGATTGGGCTAGCCATTGCTGTGCTGATTGCCCAGGACTGGTACTTGGGCGTCGAGGTTACGCGCACCGGGGAAATCAGGCTCATGCGGCTTGGCCTACCAGCGACGGTCATCGTCGCCGGAGCGTTGATACTTGAGCGTTCAAACCATCGGGCGTCGCATCGAGGCGCTCTCCTGCTGGGGTCTGCGAGCTACGCGACCTACCTAATCCATCCGCTGATTCTGCACGCCGTCTACTTTCTTTCGGCAAAAGTGCTTCCAGCTGGTTCCATTTTCTCAGCCACTGTTTATTTGTTCGCCGCATTTGCCGCTGTCTGTCTCTTCAGCGTTGGCCTGCATTTGTGGGTAGAGGCACCGCTCACCCGCTCTCTCAAGCAGCTGTCCCGCAGCCAGTCAGACAGGACAGGTATTCCAATGCCCAAAGGTGCGAGCGCTCGGTAGGACCTGTCAAGTCTTCCCGGCGATGCTACAAGACCGCCGTGCCGGTGCGGTCGGTCTCGCGCGTCATGCCAAGTGCAGCGCGGCATCGACCTGTTCCGCGTCCTCAGAGACGGTCAGACTGTCCTGAACGTGCTTCGGCGTGTGGGCGTAGCCTTTGGTTGTCTGGAGCGAGGTGTGCCCCATCCATTCACCGTGACTGCCCCTCCCAGCGGCGTCTAGAATGCGCAGTTAATGTGAGAGGCCGCTCTATGGCCTGCTACCGGTTCCATGGACACAGAGTTAAGAGTCCGTTTTGAAATTCAGGGATGAGCGTTTCGGTGGATGAGATTGCCGCCCATTGCGACAAGGATCATGGCTTGCGAGACATCGATGCGCTGCTCGTAGTCGCGCACGAGGCGGCGCCATCTTGTCATCCAGCCGAAGGTCCGCTCGACGACCCAGCGGCGGGGCAGGATCTGGAAGCCCTTCTGGTCGTCGGATCGACGAATGATCTCGACCACGAAGTCGAGATAGGCGGCTTTGTCCATGAGCTTCAGCCTGTCATAGGCGCCGTCGGCGAATAGATGCTTCACCCAGGGCCAACGCTTGCGGATACCATCCAGGATCGCCTGAGCACCGGCACTGTCGGAGATATCGGCGGTGGTGAGATTGACCATCAACAGGCGCCCATCCGTATCGACGGCAATGTGTCGCTTGCGGCCGACAATCTTCTTGCCGGCGCGCTACCCGTCTGATTTGATGGACGAGGAGTGGGAGGAGTTCGCGCCGCTGATACCCAAGCCTGGGCGTCGCGGCCGTCCGCGCGAGTGATTTTCGCGAGGTGATCAATGCGTGCGCTACCTGGTCCGCTCCGGTTGCGGTTGGCGAATGCTGCCGATCCATTTCGGGCCCTGGCAGACGGTCTACGGCTGGTTTCGCGAGCTGGCGCGGCGGTTTCTGCTCTAGACTATAGACTAGACCACCCACGATGTGGCGCTGATGCTGGATCGCGAGCGAGCCGGGCGCGAGGCCAGGGCTGGCGTGATCGACAGCCAGTCGGTCAAAGCTCCGCAAGCTGAAACAAGGGCTACGACGCTTGGTCTTCTTGGCGATCTGGGCTATCCGGCCACGACTCTGCTCTGTCCGCATCTAAAGCTTGAATCATAACCCAGCCTCAGACGGAACCCATAGTCAGCCGATTTTCAAAACGGTCTCTGCGAAGCTGCTATACATCAATAGACATTACGATCCGAAAGCACCAGTACAGCGGTTGTCCAAATTATCTTAAGATCGAGCTGCACGCTCCAGGACTGTATGTACCAGAGGTCATGCTCTACGCGTTTTTCCATCCTCCACAGCTCCTTCGTTTCCCCTCGAAAGCCATTGATCTGAGCCCAGCCTGTCAAACCGGGTTTTACACGATGGCGATAAGCATAGCTCGCAATAACCGCACTATACGTATCGTCATGAGCGACGGCGTGGGGTCGTGGCCCCACGAGGGACATCTCCCCCCGAAGCACATTGAATAACTGCGGCAGCTCGTCGATATTTGACTGGCGCAATATTCGGCCAAGTCGGGTAACCCGCGCATCATTACGCTGAGCCTGGCGAATTTCCGCACCGTTCTCCTGCACGGTCATTGATCGGAACTTGTAAATATTGAATGGCTTACCACAAAAACCCCGCCGCGTCTGCCGGAACAGCACTGGGCGACCGCTCTCGAGCGCGATGGCACACGCGACTACGGCCATCAACGGAAACAGGAACAGCAGTAGCAGTGATGCAAAGGCAATGTCGAATAACCGCTTCAGCAGGCGTTCGGCAGGCCTCAAAGGCGCGCGCTGGACTTCGAAGGCTCGCTGCCAGCCGGTGTGCAATGGGCATCCGGCCAGAATCTTGTCTATGTAGGCATCGGCGAAAAGATAGATCGGCAGCGGGAGGCGGGACATTTCGTCCAGGATGCCTGCGATCAACTTCCGCTGATCCCAAGAGCAAAAGAGATAAACTGCCCCATACGGGTCACTACGGAACGCAGCCTGCGCAGCTGCGACGGCGGCTTGCACCGATCGTGCTGCGATCGTGCCATCATGGTTCTCGATGTTCGAAACACCGCAAACCGCGATGCCCTGTTGCCCGAGCTTGCCGATTATCCCCTTTTCCATTCCAGGAACGCCAGCGTAAAACAGATAAACTGTGCGCAGGACGAGCTTCTCGGCGGCCAGAAGCCGTTTCAGCACACGCGCTAGAACTGCGTGGCTAGGCAGCAGGGTTGGGAATCCGACCGCAAACGCCAGCGTCAAGGAACCGCGGGAGAACGTCGACGTCGTCTTCGTGAGAAAGGCGAGCCAGAGAATTGAAAAGAAAACGAATAACCACCCGGTGAAGAGTGTTTTGATCACGCGGTGATCGTCCAGGATGCCACTGATCGTGTAGGCGCCTCTGGCCCCCATGAATGCGACAAGCAATAGGCCGGCGGTAAGACTTAGATAAATCGTCTCCCAAATATCTGGCCGGCTCACGCCGACGTACCTATGATAGACGTCATTTGACGCAAGAAGTATCGTCTCTCCGAGGAGGAAATCAGCAGTTGCAAGAAACACGCAAACTGCTCCCACAGGAAGCCGTAGCGGTTCTACGCTCCGCTTCAAGAACGCACGCGACGCCTGGGTTGGTGCATGCCGCATGGAGACAAGCCCCCGAATCCTGTTGTATCCCTTCTCCTTTTTGGGGCATGGCACACGCCGTCCCATAGAAGGGGGTTATCCCAACGGCTTTCAGTCGATCACATTTGATTTAAACTCTCTCAGAGACAGGGTCGCTGTTACCCCGGGCACATAGAAGTGACTATTTTATGCTATCCTAATATTCCTAATATGGTAACACTTCTGTCTGAGCGCTCTTGCGCGAGAACGGCCCGAAATCGGACTCGTTCTAAGGGGTAGTCAAGGCAACGCTTTAGGGGACCGGGGCGCTTTACCCTATCAGGGGGGCAGGAGCCATGGCAGAGTGCGGCGCTGAGGTTCGAGTCAAACAGCTCGATAAAATACGGTTATTTCAGCAATTTGACCAGGATATCCTTAGTGAACTGGCAAAAGTGGCCATTCTGCGAAAGGTTCCGAAGAATAAAATCTTAACGCGCCTTGGCGACGTGCCAATTTATATTTACTACATAATTCAAGGAAAAATTCGGCTTAGTGCTCCCCTCTCGGACGGACGAGAATTCATCTTTGCAGATCTTGGTCCCGGTGACACTTTCGACCTGACTAGATTGTTCATCACGCGAAGAAGTAACATGAATGCTGAGTCAGTTGCGGACAGCGACTTGCTGCAAATCGAAGTAGCTTTCATGGTTAGGGTCTTCGACAAACACCCCGATCTCGCATTAAAGGTGATCCCGTACTTGTGCGAAGCAACCCACGACGCGCAGGAGCGAGTGATCCACAGTGCGGCCAGTGCCCTATCCACTCGATTGGCGAGCACGCTCTTGCGATTGACAAAGAGGCCGCACAGCACGGCTACCGTGGATAGAGCTCTGAGTATCCACATTTCGCAGACCGACCTCGCGGCAATGGTCCCGGCTTCTCGAGCGAAAGTGAATCGTTGCCTGAGAGAATGGGAACGGCGGTATATGACCCGATACGACCACGGCTCGCTGACGATCCTCAATCGCGCCGCGTTAGAGTCTGTTGCTCTTGGCGAGATCGCCTTTGATCGTTCTATGATGCAAATGCCACGTGCTCGAGCATCTCCGTGGCATGCTCCGGGGAGACAATGAAACCGGAAGTGGTGCCGGTCGTCCTCGCATCCCTCGGTAAAGTCCTTCTCGTCGGCGTCGTAAGTCGCCGCACCGGACATATGCGCCTTCTCACCGGCGTCAGCGCCAATGAGACAGAATTGGGGCTAATTGAGAGCGGAGGGTTTCCGAGTCATCGTAGTCTTTCAAAGGCGCAGAAGGTTTTCGCGAATGGATTCCGCCGGCCAGTCGCGCATGGGCCGGCTGCACTGGGACCGTCGCGACAAACTCGAAATCAGCCCGAACCCTTTGGGCCGGCCGTCGGCCTAGCGCGATGGCGCCGGCACCGCCCTGGTCGACGACGCGGCGACAATGGCGGAGCGGATCGACGAATACCGCGCATTGAGATCGAAACCTTCATCCTGCCCGACTATCCGCATCTGGAGGAAGCCTATCGCTTCGGCGAACTGGTGCTGCCGCTTCTGCCGCTCGATCACGAGGTTTCGACGCGGCCAATGGCCGTGAGCATGGGGCCGTTCGGCGAGACGTGGCTGGCGACCATCTGCGCGCGAGCCAGTCTTGGGCGTGCGTCGTCTGCTTCCAGCGTCGTGATGAGGCGAGCGGGGCCTTAAGACTACCGGTAACAAGATGCGGCTCAGTTTTTCAGATCACTACGATCAGTGAATGTCGGTATCGGTGCTTGCGTGTCCCTGATTTGAACCTGCGCCGGCAAAGAGCCGATAACTATCAGGCAGCAGGTTTGATGGTCCTCTTGCTCAGCTTTACGACGAAAGCGTTCCTATAACGCGACAATCTGGGAGAGACCTCGCGTCCTGATCGCCGCGCCGCATATTCCCCTTCTTCATGGCTACCGTTTTCCGGCATGTAGTTCCAAGTGGGGCCGCCAGAAGGGTACGCAGGGTTTAATCCTGCGTGATCAAGATTGGTCGAGATGAATGTCCACCAGCCTCACGGTTGATTGCGACCTTTCGCGAGCCCGTCTGCTCGCAATCGCATCGCGCGTGTCTGCTTTCCGGAGCAGGGCCATGTTCGTACACGGCGTAATCCCGCCGTGTGCATGTCTTTTCACGATGCCGTCGAATCTACGATGATGGCTTTGCAGGCCTAGGCGAGGGCAGGGCGCTACGCGGCGCAGATAATGCCAGACCTGCTCGACCCGATTGAGCTCCGGAGAGCGCGATGGCAGCAGGATCGGCGCAATGTTCTTTGGCCAGACGAGATTGCCGGTGGTATGCCATCCGGCTCGGTCCAGCAGCAGCACGGCGTGAGCGATATCGCGGTGGAGAGAATGCCAGACCGCTCGTTGTCGGATTTGTTCAAGAGCTCGCGCGCTGTTGAGGCTACGACGGGATGCGGGTCGATCTCTCCGAGATGCGGCGTCGTCATCATCGCTGCCACAGTGGTCTCGATCGGCCGCTTTGGGTCTGACACGATTCCCGCGACGCCGGCCAGCATCTTGTCGGGCTCGGCGTAGAGTACGTGCAGGATCGCCCCGATGAGCAGCGAGTGACTGATCTTCTCCCAGTGATTGCGCTTTCGAGCGAGCCTTCGGGATCGACCAGCACGTCGACGACATTCTGGACGTCACGCGTCTCCCACTCACCGCGGCGCACTTCGAGAAGCGGGTTGTAGGCGGAGGACTTCCTGTTCGTGGGATCGAACAGCAGCACCCGCCCGTGCCTGGCCGCGGCGCGAAAGCCTGCGGTGAGCTGCCAGTTCTCACCCTTGATATCGTGCACGATGGCCGAGCCCGACCAGGTGAGAAGCGATGGCACGGCGAGGCCGACGCCTTTGCCGCTTCTCGTCGGCGCGAAGCACAGGATATGTTCCGGCCCGTCGTGACGGAGATAGTCGCGATCGAACATGCCGAGTACCACGCCGTCAGGGCCGAGCAGACCGGCGGACTTGACCTCATTCGGTTTCGCCCAGCGCGCCGATTCGTATGTCTCGACGTTCTTCGCCTCGCGCGCCCGCCAGACCGAGATGCCGATCGCCACGGCGATGGAGATGGAGCCGCCAGAGGCGGCGATGAATGCGCCCTCGACGAAGATCGGTGGCCGCATAGCTGGCAAGGTCCTCAGCGGTTCAAATCGGGACTAGCCCTTGCGAGCCGTCGCCAACTAGCGGGGCTCCTTCCACCTCGGCAGGTCATTTCAGGTCGCGACAGCCTAACGCTAAACGCGCACGCAAGTGCAGTTCTCTCGGTGGCTGCTCTCCACAAGTATCCTATAGATTCGGCGGCGGGCGGGGATCGTTTCCGTGCGTGTCTTGCGCATTCAGCGTGGTTGAGACACCGTGGCAGCGCGGACGGCGGTGGTACGACCTGCTGTAGTGAGGGAATAGATCAACAAGCCCCGCATTTTCCTTGGCTCGTCGGGAGCGCAGATGAAGCTGGTGCAGGCGCTGACGCGCGGCCTCGAAGACGTCGCGCCTGTCGATCCCTGGACGACATCCTTCAATCCGGGAAGGAGCACGCTGACCGTCTCCTCGAGCTTACGCGTGAGGTGGACTTCGCGACGTTCGTGTTCGCCAGCGACGACTGGACGACGGCCAGCCTGCCCGCTTCCCCTCCCGCTGGTTCCGGCCAGGCTTCTCCGCGCGACAATGTCGTCTTCGAAGCCGGTCTTTTCAGCAGCGTCCTCGGCTTGCGCCGAACTTTCATACTGCATGCGAGCGGTTCGAAGCTTCCGACCGATCTCCTCGCATTGACGTGCGCAGGATATGGCGAAGCGACAAACGCTGCCGAGATGAGGACCATCAACCAGAAGCTTCGAAAGGTGATCGAGAGCGAGGGCCGCGTTGCACGCATTGAGGGCCTGTGGTGGCAATTCTCCCTCTCGGCGCGCGGGAACCTTCCGGCCTCCTGCGCATCTCGCGAGCCCTCGACGCTTCCCCGTCGGTTCTTTAGGTCACGTAGAAGGAGGCTGCCGAGAGAGATGGGGGGAAAAGCGTGGCGAACTGTGTTTGAGCTGTGCCGCCGATCCCGTCGCTGTCGAAAGAGAGCGCCCCGGTTGCACTATTGTAGATGATATGATCGGAACTGTCGTGTGCTGCCGTCCCGGCATAGAAAGCAGCCGGGGAAAGCGCTCCAACCGGAAGCCCTTTGAAAATGCCATCGTCGAGGTGGATTTTGTCCTGCGAGGAGTTGAAGTCGGTAATCCTGTCGACATTGCCGCTGCCAAGGGTGTTATTGAAGACGAAAGTGTCGTTGCCGCCAAAGCCGGTCAGCGTATCGGCGCCGCCGCCGCCGTTGATCACGTTGGCGCCGGCATTGCCCTGGATGGTTTGGGCGAACGCATTGCCGGTGAGGTTGATTGCCGTGGTGGCGGACGCGTTGGTGGTGGCAAGAAGTTCAATTTCCGAGCCGGCCGAGAGCGCGTAGCTCACAGAGGTCCACACCCTGTCGTGACCGCCGCCCGAAGCCTCGTTTACCTTGTCACCGGCATTGTCGACATAGTAGGTGTCGTTGCCGCCATAGCCGGTCATCGTATCGGCGGCGCCGCCGCCGTTGATGACGTTGGCGCCGGCATTGCCCTGGATGGTTTGGGCGAACGCATTGCCGGTAAGATTGATGGCCGTCGTGCCGGACGGGTTGCTGGTGGCGAGAAGCTCGATCTGCGAGCCGGCCAACAGGGCATGGCTTACCGAGGCGAGCACTTTGTCGTTGCCGCCGCCCACCGCCTCGTAAACCCTGTCGCCGGCATTGTCGACATAGTAGGTGTCGTTGCCGCCATAGCCGGTCATCGTGTCGGCGCCACCGCCGCCGTTGATGATGTTGGCACCGGCATTGCCCTGGATGCTCTGGGCGAACTCGTTGCCTGTAAGATTAATGGCCGTCGTGCCGGACGCGTTGGTGGTGGCGAGAAGCTCGATCTGCGAGCCGGCCAAGAGGGCATGGCTTACCGAGGCGAGCACTTTGTCGGTGCCGCCGCCCACCGCCTCGTAAACTCTGTCGCCGGCATTGTCGACATAGTAGGTATCGTTGCCGCCATAGCCGGTCATCGTGTCGGCGCCGCCGCCGCCGTTGATCACGTTGGCGCCGGCATTGCCCTGGATGGTTTGGGCGAACGCATTGCCGGTGAGGTTGATTGCCGTGGTGGCGGACGCGTTGGTGGTGGCAAGAAGTTCAATCTCCGAGCCGGCCGAAAGCGCATAGCTCACAGAGGTCCACACCCTGTCGTGACCGCCGCCAGCGGCCTCAATGACTACGTCGAATGCGTTGTCGACGCGGTAGGTATCGTTGCCGAAACCGCCGGACATTTTGTCAGCACCAGCTCCCCCATCCAGAACGTCATCAAAGCTGCCGCCGTTCAGGATATCCGCCGCATCCTTCCCGGTCAGGTGCTGCTCCATCACGTCCGGCGCGGCATAGGCGCGCACGTAGTCGATGACCAGATCGTAGGTGCCGGACGCCCGCTCGACCTCAAGGGGATTCATGGCAAGCGAGGCCACCATATAGAGCGGCGTGCGGAAGAACTCGCTCATTGGAAAGCGGCTCAGCTCCGTGCCGTCATAGTACACGGTGATCCAGTCCGTCGTGATCCTCGCGCCGTAGGTGTGAAACGCCCCGTCAAACATCGAACCGGCGAGGCCCGTATAGTTGCCTTTCGAAGCCTGGCTTTCCTTATTGCTCAAGTGCACCGCCTGGTGATGACCATCGGGATCGCCCCCATACGCTTCAACGATGTCGACCTCGACGCGTGGCACAGTCTGATCGGGCGACAGCATCCAGAAAGCCGGCCAGGCTCCCGCCCCGCCGTGAAAGGCGGCGCGCATCTCGAAATACCCGTACTCTTGCGCGAAACCCTGGCCGGCGCTGTTGACCGTTTGCATCGTTCCCGACTGCCAGACGCCGTCCACCTGCTTCATGGTAATGGTCAGCTTCCCGTCGGAGACAGAGAACGGATTCGTTGCCCCCACCGGCGACATGAACGTGGCGGCCCCATAGGGGGCGTGTACTGGCGCGAACCACTTGCCGGTGCCGTTGTTCGGCACGACATCAAGCGTGTTGAACTCGTCAGAAAAGGAGAGCTTGAACCCCGAGAGGTTCAGCTTCGATCCCTTGTACTGTTCGGTCCAATCGCCAGGGAGAGCAATCGCAGCCATTGATGGGGTCCTCGTTCTCGCAACATTTTCGCGGTTGACCCCCCACCAAGGCTTATAGTGGACACCCATTCCGTCGCAAATGCGGCCAGTACGGTTGTCCCCAACATTTCACGAGAAATTTGGGAGATGTCGCAAATCGGTTGACTAGCCGGCACACGATACTGCGAATCCTCCGATACCGTGACGCCGGGCGCGAACGTCGCTGCAACCAGCCGCTCCTTCTCCGCCCGCGACCAGCGCCGCCGGCGCTGCACCGAGGTGATCACTTCCACCGCGCAATCGTCATAGGACTCCTCCCCGGATTATTCCCGGATTTGCCAATGCGGCCTCAGTCGGGGTTTCAAGAGGCTCGGGCGTCTCGCCAGCGGGGTGGCGCGACGGTCGGCGCAGATAGGATGGCCGAACGTCCGTTTTCTCAATCCGATTCGGACCTGCAATTTCGCCTCCGGAATGACGAGGCTCTGTACTCTTTCGCTTTGACGCTCAGCCAGCCCGGTAAGGGCCTTCTTCCGTCGTTCCCTGTTTGGCTCGATCACTCGCCGCAAATAACGACTGTAAGGTTGGCGGCAGTTCTGGTCGGACTACCAGCTTTAAGGGCCTGTGCATGTGACGACGATTGTCTTCGGAACGGACCAGTTTCCGAACTGCTTTGGAGACGGACTGACAATCTTTCTTTGTTTCTCTTTGTCATGTTCGGGGCGTCCCTTCCCAGTCAGCCGCAACTCGCGTAGGCGCGGATGAGGGAACGATGTAGGCCCTCGCGGGTTTAGAGCTCGCAGCGGTCGATTCTTCGTAGATGTGCAGCCGCTGTGGGGGGGGCCGTCGCCTCTCCCTCACCGGCGGCGGGCTCCTTTCGCGAAGGCGGTGTTGGTCAGAGACACATAGAACCTCATACCGCAATCCAATTTAGCTAGTTGTCATTGGGGGGAGTAACGTTCCCTCCTCTTTTGCAGCAGCCAAGAATGCCTTGCGGGCCTCCTCAGGTTCCATCTCGTCGAAAATCACGGCCATGCAAACGCGCACCGCGAGATCCCAGCAAGGGCCACGCTTGGTCCACTTCATCAGCTCCTCGCCGGCTGCCTCGGCGTTGTTGACGTTGCGGATGATCCTGGGACGCTCGGTCTTGACCGGGACCGGAGGGTTGAACCAGTGGGGGGCCATGAAGGGACCTCAGGGCGGCTAGCGGGTTTCGTCTCTACTAACCGGCTCAGCGATGAGGACGGTTAACCGTTTGTTAGGCATGTCTGAGTTCGTGACGGGCTGTTTCCAAACATTCATCGACGGTTGTCCGAGCTGTCGGTACGAAGCCGGTATACGCTTGCCGCGGCATGCCGAATCGACGGCTAACAGCGCTTGGGCCGAAGTCGGGCGCGGTTTTCCCTGACCCCAGTCGCGCCGCCATGCGCAGTATCTAGCGTTCGCACATGGCGGACAGTTGGGTCAGCCGCAAACCTGCTTCGGAACGGCCTTGCTCATATCCAAAGCTGGTAGCGGGAATGGTTCGACTTGTCCTCCGGTCTTGTCCAGATACTGCATCAAGGCCGTCACGAGATGGTAGAAAATGCTCGCGGGGACCTCAGTCGCCAGTGACCTTCCGCGCTCGTCAATCCTGTCGATCCACAAGCCAAGCGGTGCGGGATCGATATGCCATTTGAAGAGGCGGGCGACACGAGCTTCGATCTCGGGTTTCAGATCGGGCCCGCCGATGCCGTCCAGGGCGACGGCCGCCTTGACGGCTTCGCATTGCGGCCAGCTGCGGGAGAGCCGGTCGAAGGGCATTCCCTGCCGCGACACGGCTGCATAAGCCAGGCCCGTCGCCCGGTTCAATCCGCTGGCGATCGCCGACGAATAGAGCTTCCTGGCGTAGGCTGCCAAGTCTTTCTGCCCGCTTGCCCGCGCGAACTCGACGAGGAGCGAGGCCCATTCGAAATGGTGCCCTGGTTCGGTCCACTGTCCCTCGTCTCCCGGCAACGGTAGCCAATCAACGTCGAAATGTTCCCCAAGCGTCCAGCTCTCCTGGTCGAAGAAATGGCACCGGAAGAGATCGACGACGCGTGCCGCCCGACGGAGATATGCACGGTCGCCGGTGACGCCGTGCCAGGCAAGGAAGGATTCCAGCATGTGCATGTGCGGGTTCGAGAGCCGCACCCCCTTCCAGCCGGGGGTCTCAAGGAAGCCGTTCAGGCTGACGTCCTCGAGATGGGTGTCGATGAAATGGAACGTCTCTTGTGCCAGCTGCAGGGCGTCCTGATGGCCGCATCGGTGAGCATGGGCAAGCGCCAGGAGCACGCAGGAATGGTCGTAGGCGTCCTCCGTCGGGTCAGCCACGCTGCCGTCGGAATTAAGGGTGCGCACCCAGCCGCCGCGATCGGTGCGGCCGTGTTTCGCGATGAAGTCGATGCCGTGTTCGATGAGCTTGTCGGCCGGTCCGACCCAGCCGCGTTCTTTGGCCACAGCAAAGGCGTAAATCTGACGAGCCATCGTCCGCATGCGCTTGGGTTTGCCCAACGGC
This sequence comes from Mesorhizobium sp. M0898, assembly GCF_040319695.1. NCBI lineage: Bacteria > Pseudomonadati > Pseudomonadota > Alphaproteobacteria > Hyphomicrobiales > Phyllobacteriaceae > Mesorhizobium > Mesorhizobium sp. M0898. The sequence continues at coordinate 25,503 of NZ_JAMYOE010000007.1, forward strand.
CTTGCATCGAAACCAAGAGCCTCGTGGAAGCCGCCATATGCATCGTCGACACCTGCAGTGGACCACAACGGCAGGGTCTCGTCGAAGAGCCAGTGCTCGACGCGCTTGCGCCATGATCCGCTAATGATGACCCGGTATTCCGACGCCGTGAACTTCGTTTCAAGGCGTCCGCTCTTCTCGAGTTGTTCGACGACTTTCTTCACGTTCTGGCTGTGGCTGACAGGAGCAACGAATACCGCGTCCGGTGTCGCCACCACGGCAACGTGCTTCATTCCGACGACTGTCAGCAGCCTGCCCTGGCTTCTAAGATAGGAGTTGCCACAATCCATGGCGACGACGTCTCCCATTACGACATTGCCGTCACAGTCCGTCGGGCTGGCTTCGAGCAGCGATTGCCAAGATCCAAGGTCGTTCCAGCGGAAGGAAGCCGTAACCATCGCAATATCGCGTGCATGCTCTATGACTGCGTAGTCGATCGACGTCGACGGGACAGCCGAATAGAAGCCTTGGGGCAGGTAGATGCCCAAGACGTCGGTCCGTGCAGCCTTATAGGCCCGTTCCGCGGTATCCCAGATGTCCGGCCGGAAATCGATAAATGCTTTCCGCATCGTGTCGGCACGAAACAGGAAGATGCCGGCGTTCCAGTAAAATCTTCCCGAAGACACGTATTTGCGGGCCGTCTCGGCATTGGGCTTTTCGACAAAGTGCAAAACGGAAACGGCGGCCCCGCCGTCACTATTTGCCGTAACCTCGATGTAGCCGTACCCGGTTTCGGGATGCGTCGGCCTGATGCCGAAAATGACAATGCTTCCTGAATCGGCGGCGGGTACGCCCGCTTCGACGGTTTCCCAGAATTGCGTTTCGGTCGATATCTGATGGTCGGAGGGGACCACGAGCACAAGCGTGTCACCGCCATATTCGGAGATCGTCTGCAAAGTGGCTATGGCCGCCGCCGCGGCGGTATTGCGGCCGACGGGTTCGAAAATCGGTCTGCCGCCATTCAGGCCGAGCGGACCGACGTCCGAGATAACACGGTCGGCATGCCGCTCGGAAGCTATCAGGTAGATCGGCGTCTCGCCGTCCTTCCGCGCCTTGAGGCGCCGGACAGCCTTCGCAAGCATGGAGCCGTCGCCCGAAAGGTCGTGGAATTGCTTGGGATTGTCTTCGCGCGAGAGCGGCCACAGCCGTGAGCCGACGCCCCCGCTCATGACAAAACTTACGATCCGCTCCGGCATGGTCCAGTCCTCTCAAAATGTCTGATTGTAGGTTCCGACCTCTGGATTTCGAGAGCCTCGAACATCTCGCGACGTCGCGCCGGAGACCAGCACCATCTTGCTCCGCTCTTGCGCAGAACAGCCCTAGCACGCTGCCGGGCGCAGGCCCCCTCGTGAATTCGAGTAGTCCTAACACGCTGGTTCGCGCCCCCTCATCCAATGGGAGCATGCTTGCCGATGGCCGAAATGATGACGCGTCCAAGCGTGGCGGTGTATTCCCGAAGCTGCACTCTGCTCGGGCGCCGACGACAAGGATGCGCTGCAAGATGCCACGGCCCGCGGTTTCCTTTCCGCGAGAATGTCGACGAAAGACGTTTCGCACGCTTGGCTCGCCTTCTCGAAGGCATTCAAGTGGAAATCCAACGGCATCCGCGGAACTCCGCCCCGTCCGAAGAAAGGATGATGGACTGTGCGCCGTTCGCCCTGGAGGCGATCGAAAAGGCGAGACCCGGAACGTATGTGCACGAAGATCGATACGCTCACCGCGGGATGTAGCGATCAACCGCGGACGGCGGGTCTCGTGGAAACCGCAAATATCATTTGTCGACAGATCGAGAACGAGGCCTACCGCGCATTCTCTCCTCCCATAGGGCGTAGGCCCATACGCCCATTGGGGGCGTTTAACCTTTCCTGGCGCAGGGGTAGCCTTTTGCGGCACTCTGGGAACGCCGGGCCTTCGCGTTCATGAAAACATCGGCCGGATGCCATGGACCGCCTGCATCGAGACGGCGTGCGCGCAGGATTTTTCCGCACGCGTGCTGGAGAAGTTGATTGGATCGCATATCCCCCCACCAATGGGCCTCTACAACGGACCCGCAGGCTTCCGCCAGCCAGGAGTTCATCGGCCTCGCCGACATAACCGGATTTCTGAGGCGCTATATCGGAACGATCATCGCCTGTGTTGCCGCGGCTGTCTTGGTGGCCTGGTTCTACAATTTGACCACCGACCCGGCTTTCACTGCCAGCACGCAGATCCTGATCGAGCCGAAACTGCCGCAACACCTGCAGGAGGGCGGCGAAGTCAATCTGTCATTGGACACTGCCCAAGTGGAAAGCCAGATCGCAGTGATGCAGTCGGAAAAGATCGCGGCGATGGTCCTCGATCAGTTGAAGCTCGTTGACGATCCCAAGTTCAACCGTCCACAGGTTCCGATTTTGGTGGAGAGAATCAGGAAAATAAAAGCGATCCTGGTTGAAGCTTTCGGGCTCCAGAAAAGCGCTTGGCTCACCCCGCTTTGGGAGTTTTTTGGCTTGGACGTGCCTGAGACGCCTGCGATGCTGACCGATTACCAGAAGTCCCGGCGCACCATGTTGATTTTCCGCCAAGACCTCGACATCCGCAGAGTCGGCGTTTCCTATGCCATAAACATATCCTTCACCTCACTTGATCCCGAGGGCGCAGCCAGAATTGCGAACGCCACGGCCGATGCCTTCGTGCGTGAGCAGATCGAAACCAAGGCCGACGCTGCTAAACAAGGCGGCGCATGGCTCGAAAAGCGCCTTCGGCAGCTGCGCACTCAGATGAACGAGGCCATGGCGACAGCGCAGGAGTTCCGTTCAAGGCACGACTACAGCGTCGGCAAAGAAGCCAAAGAGGCGGACCGGGCCAACGCTGTCCCGACGCTTGAGGAGCTTGAGGTGACTGCCGAAACCTACCGGAAGATGTACGAGAGCTTCCTGCAGGCCTACACCAACTCGGTGAGCCAGCAGTCGTACCCGGTTGCAGACGCAAGGGTGATCACGGCTGCGACGGCGCCGCTCTATCCGAGCGCTCCAAGGCCGAAGCTGATGCTGGCTTTCGCGGCGGTTTCCGGGTTTATTCTCGGGATCGGAGTTGCGTTGGTAAGGCATACGCTCGACTGGACCGTAAGGTCGCCCCGACACATCCGGGACAATCTGAGTATTGAATGCGTCGGAGAACTGCCGGCCATCAGCAGGAGGAGGGCATCCGGCCACGTCGACGAAGTGGTAAGATATCCGCACTCCCGATACAGCCAGAGCCTCAGGAAAGCGAGGACCGAAATCAGCCTTGCGGAAACCAACCACCCGATCAAATTGCTTGGGTTAACCGCTGTATCCAATGACAGTTCGAAGAGTTCCGTTGCCAGCAATCTTGCCACGCTTTACGCGATGTCCGGCCTGAAGACATTGGTGATCGACGCCGACGTCTGGCGGCCGGCTATGACCAAGCGGCTACTCGGCCCATCGGGCGCCCTGGACAAACCGTTCCAAGATCCTGTCCGGCTCAACATCGTCTGCGCTCCGGGGCGGTCGTTCGACCTGCTTCCAAGTTCGGTCGTGCAGGCCAAGAACCTGCTGGCACCACGTAACATGGAGGCGTTTCTCTTGGACCTTGCCGCCTGCGACATTGCCCCCTACGACATTGTCATCTTCGACTTGCCGACACTTGCCTCGGGAGCCGACATGCTGATGGTCGGATCCGTCCTGGACGGCGTGGTCATCGTCGCCGAGTGGGGTAAGATACACGTCGAAACGTTGCGGGGACTAGTCAGGACGCTGCAGGCCAGCAGGACGCCCGTCCTTGGCGTGCTTCTGACGAAGGCGCGCGCCAAGCACCGCAAAGCATGAACGGATGGCGAGGCATTCTCCTTCGAAAGTCGCAAAAAGCGTGTGGGGGATCAGTCCTTGGGATTAGCATGGGATTAGGGGGATAGTTCCGGACCGCGACGCTACCTCCTTTGCCTTTCTTGCCGACGAGCCCCGACCTTGGAAAAGTGTGGAGAACAATTCGAAACAGCGACCCTCCCATGACAACGAATGCCGTCGAGAAGCCGTCGCATCAGGGAACCCCGATCTGGGTTGAGTCATCTCGACTGGCGGCGACCGACAGCCGAACAATAGCACTGCACGTTATTCCCGCGCCCGACCAGGACAGTGCCGGGACAGTGTTGACAGACCTGTCGCCCGCCACCAGTACAGGAGCGACGGAACCTCCCTTGGGAGGTCTCCTGAAGCGGATCATGGATCTGGTCGTAGCGGTCATGGCACTTGTGATTGCCGCGCCAGTGATGATCGTCGTCGCCCTGCTGATCAGGGTGACGGCGGGAGGCCCGGCAGTGTTTTCGCACAGCCGAGTTGGCCTCGGCGGGAAACCGTTCAATTGTTACAAGTTCCGCTCGATGGTTGCCAATTCGGAAGAAGTTCTAAAAGCATATCTCGAAGCCAATCCGGAAGTCATCTTGGAATGGGAGGAAACCCACAAGATCCGGGACGATCCTCGCGTCACATCCCTTGGGTGGATGCTTCGTAAGTCAAGTCTGGACGAACTCCCCCAGCTCTTCAACATCATCCGCGGCGACATGAGCTGTGTGGGTCCGAGGCCCATCGTGAATGACGAACTCAAACGGTACGGCGACCACCTCGGGGAATACCTTCGGACGCGGCCGGGACTCACTGGCCTGTGGCAGGTGAGTGGAAGAAGCAGCATGGACTACGCCAACCGCGTGGCGCTGGACAGCCAGTATGTGCGGAACTGGTCGGTCTGGGTCGACGTCGTGATCCTGTTCAGGACCGTCTTTGCGGTCATTCGCATCGACAGAGCTTGCTGAAGTCCGCAAACATCACCGTTCGTTCCGCCTCCGGTGCACCGAAAGGAACAGACCTGCGATATAAGTGCAGGCCAATGCGAATGCCAGGATCAGGAATTTGGTGACGGTCACGTAGCCCGGCAGCCCTAGGGTATTCCAGACAAAACTCCCCATCAGCAGCAGGGCGGTCGCCGCAATGAGGGCGGGAGCCTTGAACCGCACTCCCAACATAACGCCGACCGCCGATACGGCCACTACACTTATGAGCACCAATATCTCCACCGGTATCCGCGGGACCAATTGGCTCTTTGCGGCAGGGAAGGTTCAGTCAGGGTGGTGATTTCTGTCGCGTTTGACGGCTCCCTGATAGGGGGCCTCAAAGTACATGGCAAGTGCCCGGTTCACGCCAAGGCGTCAAATTCTGTGGGTGGACCGATCAACGAGCGAACGAGGCGAAGGCCACGCTGGACCATAGAACTTGATCAGTTGGCGTCCAGAACCGCTATCGGCTCCGCCTGAGAGCTGCCGCCTGCAGGCAGCGCAGCCAAGCCTGACCGCGGCAGTGGGATCTCGATCTTCACGGTATCGCCGGGCTCGATCGGCGTCGTTTCTTCAACCGTGAGTTCTTCCGTGCCGCTGTCGGACGTCCTCACGATCTTAAAGATCGGTTTGGCCCTTTCGGAGCGTTCCCTGAGGGCGAGCAGAGCAGGGGCCGTGATCTCGGTTTCGTGCAGCAACTGTACTGCGGTGTCGGTTTTACTGGCGACTTCATTGAGCTGTAGCTGCGTCTCCCTCAAAGTCTCGGCGACCTCGCTGGTATGGCGATTGCTGAGGTCGAGGATCTCGATGTCAGTCTTGCTTATCTCCTGCCTGACCCGCAAGAGCGAGGTCTCGGCAGCCAACCTGTCGCTTTGCATCTGGGCGACCATTCCCGCCAGAGAGAATTCCCGCGGTGCAACCGCAAGCCCTTTCTCGACAAGGGTCGAAACCCCGGCGAGCTCCTTCTGGACGAGTTCGACCCGTTTGTCGTGGAAAGTCAGCTGCTTCTTGAGCGAGACCAGTTCCTTTTCCAGGAACTCCCTGAGTTCGTGAAGTGCACGGAGTTGCGTCGTCAGCGCGTCTTTGCGAAAAGCGAAGATCTTGCGCTCCTGCTCCATCGTCAACCCGACCGTTTCGTTCGAAGCCCTGTTCTTCAGTTCTGCAGGGAAAGAGATGTCGTTGCTGCCAGCCAGTTCGGATTCCAGTCGCGCCTTGCGGGCAAGCAAACTGACGTTGGTCAGCGCCAGCAATCCCACGTCACCTTGGCCCGCGATCACCTCACGCTCGAGTCTCAAGACATCTTCCTCGCGTGTCCGCAGGCCGCCCGCGATCCCCACCGCCTGCAGCACCGTCAGTCCGGGCCTGTAGGGAAACTCGCCGGGCTGCGTGACGTGGCCGACTATGTAGAAGGGTCTGTACTGGATGATTTCGACGGCGACATCCGGCTGGCGGCCAAGGCCCATCTGCTGCATCAGGCGGTCGCTGATCGCGCGGGCGAGGTCGCCGGGGGCGGTGCCTTGCGCGCGTATCTGGCCCGCAAATGGCAGGAAGAGCGTGCCGTCGGCGCCGACAACGAAATCGTCGTTGAGAGCCGTCCATTCGAAGATCACATCGCGTGATGCGCGCCACTCGTAAATTTTGAGCCTGACCTTATCCTGAGGTCCCAGGAGATACTCGGCAGCCACCGTCGGCAAGGGCCAGGCCGCGGCCACGTGTGAAGCCGCCACCACCCTGACCAGCCATTTTCGCATTGTCTTCCCCACATCAGATTTTCAAGATGTATTCGGGTTCGATCCGTCCTGTGGCCACGTGACGGATCGCGAGCATGTTGCCCCTGAGCCTGCCCCTCCGATCGACAAACGGCTCAGGCCACAGGCTCTTTGCGAGGTTGGCCGCTATGTTCCTGAACATCAGGGGAAGCGCGAAAGAGGCCGGAACAGTCCCCTTCTTGATCAGGTAGATCGCATTCGCAACCTGGGAGTATCCGAACCGCTCTCCGCTGACACGCCCTGTCTTGATGCCGAGATGGACGCCCCTGATTGAAGTCACGCAGACCACTCGGCCTTTGGATCTCATTTGGCTGGTGAAGTCGATGTCTTCCTGCCAGCCGTACAAGACGAGGCGCTCGTCGAAGCGCAAACCGCCCACCAAGGAAGAACGGAGGGACATGTTACATCCGTATGCACCGACATGATCGACCACCGATGGTCCATCATGTTTTTTGCCCTCGCTTGCCCGCAGGACGGCTTCAGCATCTTCCCAGGTGAGTCCCGCGTTGGTGGCCCCGTCCTTTACGACTATGCCCATCACCACCGCCCATCCGTCATTTTCCACGAAAGCTTTCTCGACCTGCTCCAGGTATTCGGCGGACGGAACGAAATCGTCGTCGAAGAATGTGATGATATCGAAGCGCTCCAGGGAAGGTACAAGAGCCGTGTTCCGCTGGGCAGACGATCCTATCGGCCCGAAAACGAGCGACAAAAGGAAAGGACAGCTTTCCGGCAGCTCGACATGCGCGGCGTCGGGCGCCGACACTATCACCTCGTCGGGAAGTCTCGTCTGGCCACCCAAATATCTGAGCAGGCGCGCGACCTGTCCGCTGCGGCCAAGAGTCGGGATGATTACGGTGAGTCTCATGCTGGATCCCGTTTCGGTTCCAGCGGACCGTAAGCCGACGAGAGGACCGAGACAGCCTGCATAAAAGGAGACGGCAGGAGCTTGGCCTACCTCCGGACACAGGCTTTGTGAGTACTGCGGGTGAATGCCCACAGCCAAATGTATTAGGTAGGCATGCACCCGGATCAGCCTGTAACCGATCGGACAACTTGCCGGAGCCATAACACGGAATGGAAACTGCTGGCCTGCTGAGGCTAGGGGAACCATGCTCCACGAACGCTCTTCCGATTTGGCCATCACGGCCAAGGTCAACGTGCCCATCGAGGAGTTGCCCGCCGGGCCGGGGCTTGGCGTCGACAGGTACGCGAAGATCGCGGTCGTTCATGACTGGTGCCCGAATTTCCGGGGAGGTGAACGGGTTCTAGCGCAAATTTGCAAGCAGTTTCCTAATGCCGAAGTCTTCACGCTGTTCGATTTCTTGCCAGCCGATATAAAGGAGAAATATTTCCGCGACGTAGAATTCCATACGTCCGCAGCCAACCGCATACCGATGGTGCACAAATTCTATAGGTCTCTCTTCTTCTTTTGTCCTTTCCTGATCGAACAGTTCGATGTGACAGGTTACGACGCAGTGATCTCGTCGTCGGCAGCATTTTCGCGCGGCGTGATCACCAGGCCGGACCAACCGCACCTTTGTTATGTGCACAGCCCCGTCCGCTACGCCTGGGACGAGCAGTTTTCTTATCTTCAGCAAGGGCGGCTTGGTTTCGGTCCCAAGGGAATGCTCTATCGGTACATGCTCCATCGGCTGAGGACATGGGACACGAGAACCGCGCACGGCCCGGATATGATGCTGGCGAATTCGAATTACGTCCGCTCCCGAATCCAGCACATTTATGGGCGCCAGGCACGCGTCGTTTTCCCGCCGGTCGCTCTGGGAGAACTGCCCTGTGTGGAGGACAAGGACGACTACTACGTTTCGGCGTCCTTCCTCGCCCCTTACAAGCGCACTGACCTCGTCATCCGGGCCTTCAACGAAATGCCGTCGCGGCGGCTAGTCATCGTTGGCGAAGGGCAGCAATCATCCAGTCTGCGAGCGCTTGCCGGCCCGAACGTCACCTTCTCGGGTTATCTGCCTCGGAAAGACTATGTGGACAGCTTGGCGCGGGCAAAGGCCATGGTCTTTGCGGGCTGCGAGGATTTCGGCATAGCGCTGGCCGAGGCACAGGCCTGCGGAACGCCACTGATTGCCTTCGGCCGCGGCGGGGCGGCAGACATCGTGCAGCGCCTTGGATCATCCCTCGAACCGACAGGAGTGCTGTTCAAGGCTCAAACTGTCGATCACCTCAAGGAGGCAGTCGAATGGTTCGAAGAGAACAGCTATGCCATCACGTCCCGCGCCTGCGCCAGGAATGCAGGACGCTTCTCCGAAGAGAACTTCGACCGCGCGATCCTGGAATCGCTCGGGGCTGTCCAGGCACTTCACCAGATCATGTAAGTTCGCGCGCTCTGACGACCCTCGTTTCCGTATCGATACCGTCGGCGGCAGCCATTACCTCGAGATAGCGTAAGGCCGTAGCCCTCCAACTGTATGCCGAGGCTCTGGCCTTGCCCTTGCCTATCAACTGGAGTCGCAAGGCCTGAGAACTGTGAAGCTGCACGAAGCTTTCGAACCATGCTTCCGGGTCGTCGGGAGGTGCAAACAGGGCTGCGCTCCCGCAGACTTCCGGCAGGCTGGCGCGGTCGGAAACCACCACAGGGCAGCCGACCGCCATCGCCTCGAGGACCGGGAGGCCGAAGCCCTCTGAAAGGGAGGGGAAAGCTAGACACAGTGAGTCCCTCAGGAGGGCCGCCAACTCGCCATCGGAAATGCGCCCGAGCCAGTGGATGTTTCGGGCTTCGGCTCGGGCTGATGGTGATCTAAAAACACGGGAATCCGACATCCCGACAATCGCGATGCTGAGTCCGGCCTCGCCAAGATGGTCAGCCATGTTCAGGATGAGCTCCACATTCTTGTGGGGTGCGGCACTGCCGATCATAACGATGGTTTCCCGCGAGGCCGCCAGGCGTGTCTCTGCCGAGTGTTCAGGCTTCCACCGCAAAGCATGCTCGTGGCCGTTTGGCGCTACGAAAGCCTGTTGCTCCCGGATGATGCGGCGGCGGACCAGTTCGCCCAACGAGTAATCGGAAACCGTCGAAATACCCCGCGCCGTCTTACCGAGGCATGGCAACAGATTCTTGTAAACTATTCTAAACGCGATGGAATAGCTCTGCGGAGCGTTCCAGACGTTTGCGTCATGAATGCAGACGATGTGCTTGTGGGACAGCAGCGGTCCGGTGTTGCAGAGGCTGAGCAGTCCGCTGCCGTCTAGCGAGGACGGGAGCTGCACCTGCTCCCAGACATGCCCCCTCCTGCTGCCGATCTCGCGGCGTTCGATGGAAACGAGGGGGATGTCGCCCGACCCCGGCGGACAATGCAGTCCGACTTCGAGACCGCGGGCGAGAGGCTCCTGTTCCGCGATCAAAGCGTCGAGCGAACGGACGACCTCGCGCGCATAGCGCTGGACGCCTGTCGTCGGTTGGGAAAGAAAACGCCCATTTATCGTCCAACGCCGTGCCATGTGTTCCCCTTTTTTACCCTCAGTGTGCAGCCGCGAAGACGGGCGGTCATCACGGCCATTGGGTCATCGGGGCTGACCGGGAATCATCCAGATAGGCGAGAGGATAGTGTGCCTACCTCAAACGTCTGAGGACCCTTGCACCCCCGAGAATGCTAGTCTGGCTCGCGACGCCGAAAGGGCGGGGGAGCGACATGGGCAATCTCGAAACCGATACGACAAAGTGGCCACCAAGACGGCCCAAACAGGTGAACAGAAACAGCGCCGACACAGTGCTGGCGAGATCGCTTGCCGAAGATCCCGAATATCTGGTCGGGCACCCCGGCCGGACGTGGGCGGACAGCGAAACTGCGAGGCGGCGTTGGACGATAAACGGCGACTTCACCACGCTCAGGGCGACCGGAATAGCCCGCTACGCCAGCGAGGTGACCATGGCTCTCGACGCGCTCATTTCGGAAGGACACCCGCTTGGTCGCGATCTGGAGATCGATCTCGTGGTGCCGCGTCCGCTTTCCGAACCTTTCCGCCTCAACGCCATCTCCACCCGAGTCGTTCCCGAATTCAACTTGCCGCGACTTCCCCAATTCTGGGTGCAGGCGCAGTTGCCCTGGCACGTGCCCGGAGGATTGCTGAGCTTCTGCAATCTCGCTCCCGTCGTACTGAAGCGTCAGATCGCGTGCATCCATGACATGCACACCAGGCTCATGCCGTCGAGCTACGGGCGGGGTTTCAGATGGGCGCACCGACTGATCTTGCCGGCACTTGGCAGGCGAGCCGCCCGCATTACGACGGTCTCGCAACTCTCGCGCAGCCATCTTGTCAAATTCGGGATCGCGCCGGCGGAAAACATCGTCGTCACATACAACGGCAGCGAGCATGCAAAGAGATGGGATACAGCGAAATCCTCACTGGTTGTCGATCGCAGCAGGCCATATGTCCTCTGCCTCGGCAGGCGGGACCAGGAATACAAGAACATGGGGCTTCTCGCCAGGCTGGCCCCGCTGCTCGATGAGATGGGTCTCGATCTCTGGATGCCAGGCGATGTCGACGAGACCACCGTCCTGCGCTACGTTCCGGAACTGCCCGGGAACATCGTCCTCCTTGGCCGCATAGGAGACGACGACTTCAAGAAGGCGCTCGAAGGCGCCCTGTGCTTTCTGTTCCCGTCACGGATCGAGGGTTTCGGGCTACCCGTCGTCGAAGCGATGGCGTCAGGCTGTCCGGTGGTGGCCTCGACCTCGCCGTGTCTTCCCGAAATCTGTGAGGATGCCGCTCTCTACGCTGATCCCGACGACGTCGATTCGTGGGCCGAAACCGTCCGCCTGCTGATGCTCGCCCCAGATTTACGGCAGCGATTGGTCACGAAGGGGTACGCCAGGGCGAACAGTTATTCCTGGCGGTGGATCGCGTGGAAATACCTCGAACTGATGATTCAGGTCGACGCCGATTTCGGGGAGTTCGGCAGTTGACCGGCTTGAGTGTTGGGCAAAACGAGCCAGGAAACCCAAGCCTGGGTTCGGTTTACCGCAACGAAGCTCATTTTGTGCTCGCAGTTTGGGGACCCGAATTGTGGGTTTCCTATGGTGACTGGCAGAAGGTTGTGGCGTGAAAAACGGCGGTGCGTCGGGTCGACCCCTGGTTGCTGTGGTGACGCCTGTTTACAATGGGGGCGCCTATCTCGAAGCCGCGATGCAGTCCGTTCAACAGCAAACCTATGACAGACTCATACATGTAATAGTTGACAACTGTAGCACGGACAATACGCCAGAAATCATCGATCGATTTCGCTCCCAACGCGTCGAGTTAATCACTTTCCGCAACGGAAACTTACTTCCCGTGCGGGAAAATTGGACCAAGGCGCTGTGCGCTGTTCCAGCCGAGACGTCTTATGTGAAATTTCTCTGCGCCGATGACCTGATGCGAAGTGATTGTATCTCGCGCTTCGTGGCGGTCGCGGAATCTGACGATAGAATTGGGGTCGTCCTTTGCGATGATGTCTTCATGGACAAAGTGCACCGCGCGAATTTGCGTTCAGACCAGAGCGTCTTTGACGGGATTGAGATTGTGGGCAAGATGCTAGATGGAAGCATCAATTGGTTACCCTATCACCATCTGTTTGTTCGGTTCCATCAGGACACTCAAAGCGCCGAATTTTTCAAGGATGCCCCCGTTCATTTTGACTTTGCCGCGGTCGCCCGCATTTCACTGTGTAGCAAGATCGCCTATTTGCATGACCCCCTCGTCTGGACGCGTTGGCACCTGAATTCGCTCACAAGCCAGGAGCTTGGTGCGAATCGGCTAAAAACCTTGGTTGAGGGGTTTGATCTTTTGTGCACATTTGGTCTCCGATGCTGGGACGAGCCGACCTTTCGAAGAAAAAAGGAATATATGCGCTCCAGAATGATGCGCTCAGCTATAAAATGGACACTAATGGGCCGGTGGGACGCCGCTCTAGAGCTTTTGAGGGACCTGAAAGAGCGGCGAGTCACTCCGAGCGCTGCAGATTGGGCCAGATCGATAATTGAGCTAATGTCCTATGCAAGCTGGAAACGAACCCGGCGTCTTCCAACCGGCCCTGAAATTGATGAAGGCAAGTTCCGGTCTGAAAATTTTTAGCTAGTAGCTGTTGAACAAATGGCTCGCAGCGAGGCTGTGAGTGTCATTCAGTGTCTCGGGAGAGATTCGAAGAGCGAAGTATGCGCGGCGGACGAATGGTCTGGCGAGCTGTTCTGTTATGTTGATCTCGAGACGCGGGTGCGGTGCGATCGGTGGGAATGAATTCAATGCCCTAGTTCCCTCCGCTAACAGCTGAGGCTCTCACCGCATGCTACGACTCATCAGATCCAGTACGGAGCAATTCAGGCGCCGGGGGTCGAGGCATACCATAGTCGCAGCGGTCCATCTCTGACTGGAGCAGCCATTCAACCAAATGGGGGTTTTGCCATCGCTCGGTCATCGCGTTCTTCGCCGCACAAACCGCATCATCGCTAGTGGATGATGCCGGGCGACCGAGGGATAGCGCGCGGGCCAGCTTTCAAGCACCGGCCCCCGCTTCGCGCCGGAAGCTCAGCAGCACATCCTGGAACAGCTTGAACTGCCCCAAGACGAACAGCAAGACGAACGTGTAGATACTGGTCAGGACCACGCCTCCCGCCAGGAGTCGCAGAAGCGAAGGAACCTCCGGGCCGAGATAGCGCTGCACCGCCAGCGCACCCGCCGAGGCCACGATACCGGACGTCCACGGCCTCGCGATCGTCCGCAACAGATCCCCAACTGAAACCGGCGTACGATGCAGGCTCCACGCCAGGTGGGGATAGAGCCAGAGCAGCAGCGCCGTCGAGTAGCTCAGGGCCACGCCCTCGGGGCCGAAGGAAATCCCGATGCAGTAGGAAACGATGACGAGAGGCGCGATGGCAAAGGCGAGATACAGGCTGCGCTTCTGCCTACCGGTCGAGATAAGCAGCCAATATGTCGGGTTGATGATCCCGAACACCAAGATGGTAGGGGTGAGCAGCCGGAAGATAGTCGCCGCTTCCGTCCATTGCGAGCCCAGCACTACGGTGACGATCTCATGTGCGAACAGGAACGAGAACATTGTGATGGGTACCGTCGCCGCGATGAGGATCGAATATCCTTTGAGGTAGAAGTTCCGTAACCGCGCGGGATCGTTCTGCATCCGCGACAACGCTGAGAACAGTACCGCCCCGACGGCGTTATTGATGGTCGCCGTGGGAATGCCAATCAGCTGGAAGGCCCGGGTATACAATCCGAGTGATCCAGCGCCCCAGAACCGGCCAAGAAGAACTTTCTCGGCATTGTAGCCAATATAGACGACGAGGCCGTTCAGCGTGACGATTCCACCGAAATGCAAGAGCGAGCGGATATTGGCGCCGCGCCGAGGCAGTCCAGGAATCCATCCAGTGGCGATCCAGCAGCCCAGACTGTTGATCGCCGGTGAGATAAGTATCGGGGCGATCAGTGCCCAGGGACCGTAGCCACGGAACGCCAGCAGCGCACCGGCCACAATGCCCAGGCACAGGGCGCCCGTGTCGATTCCGCTCAGGGTGACATAACGAAGACTGCGCTCCAGCAGAGCGGCATGCTGCACGCCGGCCGCGTTAAGCAGGAAACCTGGAGCGATCGCGATTGTGATCCAGAGCACGCGCGGCTCATGGTAGAAGGCGGAGATGGGGTAGGCACTCGCAGCGCAGAGCAGCGTCAGAAGGATCCCGACCAGTATATTGATCCAGAACAGTGCCGAGACCTCCTCAAACGAAATCTCATGCTTTTGGATAGTCGCGGAGGAAAGCCCGGCGCTGGTGAAGACATCGAAAACGCCTGTGAGTGCCACCACCATGGCGACCAGACCAAAATCATTAGGGCTGAGCAGGCGTGCCAGTATAGCAATGTAGCCCACCTTGAGCATCAGGTTCGCGCCCTGGCTCACCATCCTGACGACGCCACTTTGAATGGCTTCGCTCTTGATGTTCCGACGCTCGCCTTTCGCAGTCAGGGCCTTGTCGGTCATGTATCACTGGCTGCATGCGCCCGTGTCTCCGTTTGAGCGGCCTGGGCATGCATTTTCTGATCAGGCCGGTCGCCAGAAGTCCTCTCGAGCCATATCTCCCGCCACCAAGGATAGATGGCTCTCGGGCACTGCATCCGGCAACCGCTATACCGCGAATTGCACCAGGCTTTCTCCAAGATAACGGCCGGCCCTCTAAGCCTGTTAATAAGTCCGGTCTGTTCATTAACGAACGTTGTCACGCGTGATCTGACTTTGAAGATGTGGCCACAATAGGGAACCATCTCCGCATCGAAAGTAAGACCCCGGCTCTTGTTGTCGGTATCTAAGGTCGCGAGTATTTCTTCATAAGATCTAACCCTGATCAACTCGCCGGGTTGGAGATCAAGCTTGACAGTCGGAACTGGCTGGCCGGCAGGAATTGATCCCCGATGTCGCGGGAAAGGAACACCACCGTAGAGGCGCTGCACCTTGTCATAAACCCAGCTGACACCCACGGATAACCTGGTGAGGCCTAAACGGCGCGTGTAATGATAGTAGCTGAATATCGTTGCGTAGACGAACCCGGCGAAGAGGCGCGATGCGCCGGCATTTCCCGATGCGTAGTCTTCCGCGTATTGGCGAACATCCCACCAACGAAGAGGGGTAGTCGCCTCCAGAAGTTCTGTGGCTTGGCATGAGTATCTCGGACCACCCGACAAAGGCTGATTCTTGGCGCGCGCGCCAGCCAGCACATCCCCTTCTGTGCAACCCTTTCCGTCCGCCATCTTAGTCGGAAGCGAGACAGCTCCATTCGAGGACGGCGAGGCCACAGGCTTAAGCCATCCCTCCTTCCAGAAAACCAGGCACGCCGCCTGGCAGCCTCCAAACGCGTTGCCGTCGCACCTCAGGTTTTCAAGATGGATGACGCCCGATAACTTACGACCGCCAGCACCGTTGATCGTGTCACATGTCTTGTGCGCGCGCTTATAAACACGAAAGCGGAGACCACAATATCGAAACATTTGTGGCATAAAAGGAAGCTTCTCAAGGCGACCATTCTTGTCGAGTGTAAGAAGGATTTCTTCCTTGGACCGCACCTCCACCCAGTCTCCGACCCTCAGGGACATGTATCACTCCCGTTCACAGCGCTCTGGAACCTATGTCATTTGCCCAGCGCCAAACTATACCATCCCGAAATTCCAATAGCCGGCCCCAAATTAGCGGTAGCTACCTTCCACTTTTGACTGAGTGGACGCTAGCCCGAGAAGAGCGCAGAGTTGCCGAGAGCCCCCTGCTGGATTTGCAGGCTGTGACTTGAATAGCGGGCGAATAAGAAGCAATGGGGGTGGTCTGCTGCGCCGACGTGGACACGCTGGCAACATCATCGCAAAGTTGGCAAACGTGCCCAGCGTCGATGTAGTCATTCCGAACATCAGTACGGGTGCCGAATTATCAATCTTCTTCTTTTCATACCCGTCTGTATCAAGACGCGAGCAGATTACTTTATGATACGTTGCTCGACGACATTCTCGCGCCGGGCAGTCCGTCACGCGAGGCCAAGGCTGGATTCTGGGACATTGACGAGCGTTATGTCCGGCTGAGCGCGGCCGGCGATCCACTGGAGAAGCTGAACGCGGTGGTGCCTTGGGAGGTTTTCCGGAAACCGCTGGCCAAGGCGCTGAAGCGCTCCGATGGCGCCAAAGGCGGCCGGCTGCCCTTTGATGCGGTCATGATGTTCAAGGTCCTGGTTCTGCAGGCGCTCTACAGTCTCTCGGACGATCAGACCGAGTTTCAGATCCAAGACCGGCTTTCCTTCATGCGTTTCCTCGGGTTGGGGCTCGGCGACAAGGTGCCCGACGCCAAGACGATCTGATTGTTTAGGGAGCACCTCACGCAGGCCCGGGGCGGTGGACAACCTGTTCGCCCGTTTTGACAAGCACCTCACCAAGGCCGGTTATCTGGCGATGGGTGGCCAGATCGTGGATGCCACGATCGTGGTGGCGCCGAAGCAACGCAATTCCGATGCTGAAAAGGCTGACATCAAGGCAGGAAGGTGCCGGACGAGTGGCAGAAGAAACCAGCCAAGCTGCGCCAGAAGGACCGGGACGCGCGCTGGACCGTGAAGTTCTCGAAGGCCAAGGCCGATGAGGAGGGAAAGACGAAGCAGCGCGATATCGCCGTTCCCGCCTTCGGCTACAAAAACCATGCCTCGATCGATCGCCCCCACGGCTTCATCCGCGGCTGGAACGTCACCGGCGCCTCGGCTTGGGACGGGGCGCAGCTTCGCAACGTGCTGGACAAGAACAACACCGGCTCGACGAAAGGCCGGCCGATGAGCGAGGCGATGGCACGGGCCAATGGCCGGCGCTCAAAGATCCGCGCTTTCGTCGAGCACGTCTTCGCGCAGCAGAAATCCCGCATGGGCCTGTTTGTCCGCACGATCGGCATCGCTCGCGCTTGCACCAAGATCGGCATGGCCAACCTCGCCTACAGTCTCACCCGCTTCGTCTGGCACCAAGGGCGAACTGCGTTCGCCTGACGGCGAGAGCGGCGGAAAACGCCGCCGCGATGCCGAAATCGGCAACCAGCATCAGTCCCAACGACCGAAATCCAGCCCCCGCCGCGCGCCAGGCTGTTCGCAACCTCATTGTCGCACCACCCACTCTGGAAACGCCGGGTTCGAGGTGTCCAATTGTCCAAGCGGCGGCTCCGCAGCGGTCAACTCGGTCGGCAGAGCATCTTCGACATCAAGGATTTGTGCCTCTCCTTGCGCCCAAACCTGGAGTGGGGACCGAGTGCTAGGTGCAGCGGACCAGGGTGCAAACCGCAAGCATTGCACAAACAGAGACTTGAAACACGCCGCGAGAATCTTGCGAGACTCGATGCGCTTCAAAGGGATCCGGCAGACAGAAGTCGCAGGATCTTTCCCTTCCTCGTGATCTTGCGCCATGGGTAGACCCAGTTGAGCCTGTTTTTTGTCCGCCGCCTGTGCGAAACCCCCGCGCGCACCTGGGCCTCAGGCGGCTTCGGCGGCTTCACATGGCAGTCCATGAGCTGCAGCACTGCCATCCGGTAGAACCGGTTGAAATACTCGCCCCAAGGCCACCCCGACCTATCCCACGGCTTGGGCCCGCCCGTGAAGTGCCAAACGACCGGGGCGAACCCGTTCCTGCGCGGATCGAGGATCATCATGTGCTCGCTTTGGTAGTTGTACGTGAGCGGCAGCATGGCAACGCGGCCGCGGGCGGCGTGATTCAGCGCGCTCTGATCTGAGGAGCGGCAGAGTTCGGGATGCTCGACTAGAAATTCCAGTGCCTGCGGAACGATGCTGTTCCAAGCCTCGCGCGACGTGTATATCACCCCCGCATTGAAGTAGCTGTCCGCGTCGCAGCCCAGGCCGTTAAGATAGGCGAGGTCGCGTTTTTTGCCCCGGCTCTTCTCGTCCATGAACATACGGATTACGTCCGGGGCCGCCATGATCCTTCCAGGGGGAGGCCTCATAGCCAAGAGGCTATCCAACTCTGCGTCGACCATCGTGTCTCCGTCGATGTAGAAAAACCTGTCTATCTCCTGGTCGAGCAACCCGTCGAGCCAAAACCGCGCCAGTGTGATCGGGGGCAGGTATCTGTCGCGGTGGAACCGAGCTGCTTCCTCGAGCTGCGGCAGCTGAACCGCCACTATCCTGATCTTGGTGCCCGCCACCGCACGGTCGAACTGGCTGGCCCATCCGGGATCGGAATTGACCACGAATATATAGACCGGAACATTAGTCGCTGTATGGCGGTCAGCCGAAAGAGCCGTGGAGAAGGTGGGCAGGAGGTAGTTCTCGTTACAAATGAGGACGATCGCAGAGCCTTGTGTTGCCGAAGAAGCCAATAGATCCTCCTATGCGCAAGATTCATTCGCGGGTTGAGCTTGGCTCGCCGGAATACCGGATGGTCTTCATTGTCTCGTCAAAGAGCGGATGTCGGGCGAGAATCAATGCTGTTGCGCACCCCCCAGAGCCAACAATCCCCCCGAATGCATGCTCGAACGAAAGGGCGAAGCCGAAGCCTCGCGGCTCAGTTCGTCACGCGGATGAGGAAGTTAGAACTGGAGAACTCCCTGGCGGACAGACAATCGCCGGGATGGCCATGCCGATCACCGACAGCCCGATTTCTTCAGGTGTCAATATTCGGGAGACTACGGCTGCAGTGACAAAATTCGTAACGAGCACGACGTAGCGTTCACCCGTGCTCATGAGGGATGCACGTTTTACCGAAGGCATTCTTATCCCTCTTCCCAGCAGGCGGGCGCTGCGCCCGCGGGGATATTCTAACAATTGAGGACGGAGGTCATGCCGCCCAATATGTTGAAGGAGCAACCACCTAAGGGTGTAACAGACAACCGGGTGATCCTGAGGGATGCATTGTATCTTCGCTGCCCAAGCTCCAGGCTCGGCCACCTTTTTTGTTGCATGGCGAAATCATATGACCAGGCAATGCGCCCCTGACCGGTTCCCTCGCTCCACGGAGTGGGAGACCATAACGGGGATACGTCTCAGCCGATTGCCCGCTGACAAAGACAAGCTGAGCTTGCAGAGGACGGCAAGGGCCATCTGTTCTTGCGGTCGCGGTCAATTGCAAATGACGACTGGTTGCTGGTTTTTGGCCTGCTGTCGGTTACGCCCTGGAGAGGGGCGCGGAGGAACCAGGACCCGAAGTCCTGTAGAGTCTCGCCCTTCCGAGCCACCCTGCTGCACAGGGATTCTGGCTGGCTGCCAAAGCAGCGACGGTTAGGAGACGACCCCCGAAAGGGGTAGCGCGGGCCATTACTCAACCGTATGTGCGAATTGCCTGACCCAAGCAAAGTCCTCGAATATCCCGGTCTCAAGTCAGGGCAAGGAGGTCCGGTTGCCATGTTAATTCGTTACGCAAAAGCTATGGCGTGCCTGCTGGCACTAACCGCGCCGGCATCCGCCGACGTCCTGTGGGGCGTCAACGGCCATCCGGTAATATCTTATCCGGGGATCCCAATCGAAAGGCAGCTCGATTTTATCAAGGATCTCGGCCTAAAATCATACCGGGTCAACGTCACGGGCGAGGATGACGCGGATATCCTTGGCCACCTTGTCGACGCCGGAAAGGCGCGAGGGATCGAGATCCTGCCCGTCATCACCCCCGCGGCCATCGATCTGGAAAAGGACAGCCCGGACGAGCTCTACGGGAAGACCCGGAAACTGGCGGTCACCCTTGGCACCAGGTTCAAGAACGACATCCGCGTCTGGGAACTCGGCAATGAGATGGAGAACTACGCCATCCTCAAGCCGTGCGAAAATCGCGACGACGGCTCGAAATATTCGTGTAAATGGGGACCTGCCGGAGGAACGGGAGAGCTCGATTACTACGGCCCGCGGTGGGTGAAGGTGAGCGCCGCCCTCAAGGGACTGTCTGACGGCATGACCGAGGTCGATCCGGGCATCAGGAAGGCGATGGGCACTGCCGGATGGGGCCACACCGGTGCGTTCGCGCGGATGAAGCGGGACGGGATCGCCTGGGACATCTCGGTCTGGCACATGTACGGCGAAGACCCAGAATGGGCTTTCCTCGAAATTTCTGGTTATGGCAAGCCGATCTGGGTCACCGAATTCAACAATCCTTATGGAAGTCAGCGCAGCGAGCGGCAGCAGGCGGATGGGATCAAGAATGCAATGACACGGCTTCTCGAACTCAATGAGAAGTACGACGTCGAGGCCGCGCATATCTACGAACTGTTCGACGAAACCTACTGGGCGCCGAGCTTCGAGGCTAATATGGGATTGGTGAGGCTCGCCGCTGCCTCCGATGGCAAATGGACGGCCGGCGAGCCGAAGCCTGCCTACGAGACGGTGCGTGACCTCACCCGCGGCCCGCGACCAGTGCCCAAGCCGCATCGGAAGTGCGATACCGAGATCGCGGCCACAGGCGAGTCCATGCACGTTCGGCAGGCACGCTTCGCCTACTGCCTCATCCTTGGCCACGAGGGCGACGCGGCGAGCCTGGATCAGTGGTCTGCGGCGCTTGAAAGTGGAGACACCAAACTCGCAGACATGATCATACATATGATGCACTCAGACGAGTTCGAAACCAAGTTTGCCACGATTGGCCTGACGGACCGCGCCTATATCAGTTTTCTGTTTCTGCTGCTTCTGAACCGTCCCGCGGACGGTTCGGGGCTCGAAACTTATGCCCGACCGTTGGGCGAGGGATCCATGACGCGCGAAGCCGTGGCCTTCGGAATCATCAACTCATCGGAGTTCAAATCCAGCCACGCGGTCATCCGCGAAACCTACACGCTGTCGAACCCCGGGTGAGCAGAGCCAATGAGCGCACGTGAGCCGGAAGGTGGTGGCAAAAGGCCACGACCGCAAGGCAAGGCAGCAGGAAACCGCCGGCGGCAGGGAAACCGGACGTCGCCATCTTCGGCTTGTTCGGCTGCGGCAACCTTGGCAGTGATGGCTCGCTCGAATCCATGCTTTTGTTCCTCAGGGCGAAGTGACCCGACGCGCGGCGCGCTTCTGCATCTGCCAGCCCCCCGAAGTGCTAGCCGAAAGCTTCGGCATCAAGACAGTCCCGATCCGGATCGCGAAACCAGAGGGGACCGCACGCCTTCTCGACGGCATTTTCCTGAAATCCCGCGCAAGACCATCGATTCCCCCATGCAGCCCAGCGCATCGCCAAGGCGGGAGTCATGGTCGTGCCCGCAACGGGAATGCTTGATGATTTCGGCGACCGCCCGATGGGCATGCCTTTCGATGTCTTCAGCTGGTGCCTGGCGGCGTGTCTCGTGGGAACGCGTATTGTCCTTGTCAGTGTAGTGCTGCGCCGGCTGGACACCACCTCAGCCGATGGCTGATAACAAGCGCGGCCCGCATCGGAGCTACAGAGACACGGGCTCGAGGGAATTCATGGAAACGTCGGCGTCGACACCAGCCGGGAGTCGACGGATCCCGATCTCGCTTTCACGCTGCGCGTTCCACAATCCGCCAACGCCGACCCTTCACACCTGCTCACGGTCGGTGTCGGCGTAATGAACTACGGCGGCTGGTGCGGTTTCGAGGAGCGCGGGCAGGGCATCTCTGAATCTTATTTGCCAAAGTAGCGATATTCGTCGCCTACCTCCTGGCCAGCGGCTAAAATGTCCGCTTTCGCACAGGCGACGAAGGTGATACTCCCGCGGTCGAGGCGGTCCTGGGCGAAACTTGATACCCAAGGGCTTTCGTGCCCACCCGTCCATTCCCTGCGCGACGTCTTCGGCCAATTCGCCCTGACCGATCTCGTGGTGGCGACCCGCTTCCAGTATTGTGGCCGCCCTGATGGCGGGAAAGCCCGTGATAGCACTGGGCTATGCGCTGAAGAACGACCAATTGCCCGGTCAGATGGGTTCCGTCAGACGTCGAAAGCTTCGATGTCGAAATCTTGATCAGGCAGTGGCGCATCGGCAAAGAACATGCACGCAGGGTCCGCAACAGCGTCGAAAATTCAGGGAGAGCCTCGACGTCCAAGGACGGATTCCTGCTCTCGACCATCCTTTGACAGAAAGCGTCGAAAGGACTAGGGGCTCACCGCCCGAAAGAGGTAGCCGACTGTAAGGCTTCGTCCAACGGGGCATCCTGATCGCCCATTGGCGTTCTCCCCCACTCCTCTCAGCCCACGTAGCCTCTGCGTGATCATATCCGCCCGAGAAGAGGTGTGCGATGAAAGTCATGGTAACCGGCCATCAAGGCTATATCGGCTCGGTGATGGTGCCGATGCTGCTCCGCGCAGGACATTCGGTGACGGGCTACGATAGCGATCTGTACCGGCGCTGCACCTTTGCTTGGGGAGGAGAGCAGGCTTCCGTCCCGTCCATCCAAAAGGACGTCAGGGACGTGCAAGCGCGCGACCTCGAAGGATTCGACGCCGTCATTCACCTGGCGGCTCTTTCCAACGACCCGCTGTCCGACTTCGATCCGGACATCACCTACGAGATCAATCACAAGGGTAGCGTCCGCTTCGCTAAGGCGGCCAAGAAGGCGGGCGTGTCGCGCTTCCTCTTCGCGTCATCGTGCAGCAATTACGGACAGGCGGGCGACGAAATGGTCGACGAAACGGGCGAGCTCAACCCGGTTACGCCCTACGGCTGGTCCAAGGTGCTTTCCGAACGGAATATTTCCGAACTGGCCGACAGCAGCTTCTCTCCGATCTATTTCCGGCCCGCCACGGCCTACGGGCTGTCGCCCCGGCTCCGCTTCGACATTGTGCTGAACAATCTTGTCGCCTGGGCCGTTACCAGAGGGGTGATCCTCCTGAAATCCGACGGGACACCGTGGCGGCCGATCGTCCACATCGAGGATATTTCCAGGGCGTTTATTGCCGGACTGGAAGCACCGCGCGAGGTCATTCACAACGAAGCCTTCAATGTGGGTCAGACGGATCACAATTACAGGATCCGCGATATAGCCAAGATCGTCGCCGAGGTCGTGCCGGGCTGCCGACTCGAATTCGCGTCCGATGCTGGACCCGACAAACGATCCTATCGCGTCAGCTTCGACAAAATTGCGCGTACCCTGCCTGCCTTCAAACCGCAATGGGATGCGCGTAAGGGTGCCGAGCAGCTTTACCAAGCTTACCGCAAGTCGAATGTTACTCTCGAGGAATTCGAGGGGCCCCGCTTCCAGCGCATCGACCATATCCGGTACCTTTTGGCCAACGGACTTTTAGTCGGGCGCATGCGGGTCGCTGAACGTTCGACAACGCTCGATGTCGCAGCCGAGTAATCGGAATGGAACACCTGAACCCCTACGGACTCGGGCCGCCGTGGTCTTCTATCGGCGTCGGCCAGGAAATCTATGCCTTGGTCGAACGTCTCTTTCCGATCTGCAGGAGCATCACCGGAGACGGGGTGCGACAAACGCTGGATATCCTATCGGGACACGTTGATTTGGAAAGGCACGAAGTGCCCACCGGGACGCAGGTGCTCGACTGGACTGTTCCGAGGGAGTGGAACATCCGCTCGGCGAGCATCACCGGCCCGGACGGGAAAACGGTCGTGGATTTCGCCGACTCCAACTTGCACGTCGTCAACTACAGCGTACCCTTCAAGGGAGTCCTGCCGCTCGACGAACTGCGGCCGCACATCCATACGCTGCCTGAACAGCCAGAGGTGATCCCCTACCGCACCTGCTATTACGCCCCGGCATGGGGCTTCTGCGTTGCCTACGAACGTGTCGCCAAGATGCCCGACGGCCTCTATCGCGTGGAGATCGATGCCGAACTCAAGGACGGCAGTCTCACTTACGGCGAATATCTGCACTGCGGGCAGACGGAGCGGGAATTCCTTCTTTCGGCACACATCTGCCACCCGTCACTGGCCAACGACAACTGTTCAGGCTTGGCCCTGCTGGCAACCCTTGCTAGAAGCCTGAAGGCAAGGAAAACAAGATACAGCTACCGCTTCCTGTTCGCTCCGGGCACGATCGGCTCCGTTGCATGGCTGTCGCTCAACGAGGACCGGACACATCTGATCGACCACGGTCTGGTGCTGTCATGCGTTGGCGATGCCGCTAGCCCGGCATACAAGCGCAGTCGTCAAGGCGACGCCTTCATCGACCGTGCCATGGCCCATGTGCTCGGGCAGGAAGCAGGGGCAAAGTTGATGGATTTCTCCCCTTACGGCTATGACGAGAGGCAATATTGTTCGCCGGGCTTCAATCTTCCAATCGGCATGTTTCAGCGAAGCGTCCACGGCACCTTCCCCGAATACCACACGTCGGCCGACAATCTCGACTTCATCGGCCCGGAGCACCTGGAAGACTCCTTCCGGATTCTGACGGATGTGATCGACATCGTCGAAGGGGACTGGACGCCTTCGAACCTTTTTCCCAAGGGCGAACCACAGCTCGGCAGACGCGGCCTCTACGCAGCCCTGGGAGGGCAGAAGTCTTCGGGAGCAACCTCGATGTCCCTGCTTTGGGTGCTCAATCTCGCCGACGGACAGCATTCGCTTCTTTCGATGGCGGAGTGCTCGGGTCTGCCATTCAGGGAATTGGCCGCCGCCGCGAGATTACTGTCAGATCACGGTCTCCTGGCCGAGGGGCCTCCATGAGCGCTGTTGAACCTTTCGCCTCCAGTCTTTCGGTTCGTTAGGGGACCGGCTTCTTGACCAGCGGCCACGTCCTGTCTTTCTCCGACATGGCGGTCGGCATCAAAGGCCAGTTTATCGAAATGGCGGGGTCGCTGTAGCGGACGCCTTTCGATGCCTGGGGTGTATAGAACTGCGATATGAGATACGAGACCTCGGCGTCGTTCGTCAGGGTCTGGAGCCCGTGGGCGAACCCGGCAGGGATGTAGACCTGTTTCATGTTTTCGGGCGTCAACTCGAAGCTCAGCCAGCTGTGGCGCGTCGGCGAGTTCAGGCGCAAGTCCACGACGACATCAAAAATCGCGCCGCGGACACAGGAGACAAGCTTTATCTCGGCATACGGTTCCTCTTGATAATGCAGCCCCCGGAGGGTTCCCTTTTCGACCGAATGAGCGCGGCTGTGCTGGACAAAGCGCGTCACCAGCCCGCAATCAGCCATTTCTTTTTCGCAGAACAGGCGGGTGAAGGAACCGCGGTCGTCAATCACCGGCGTCGGCTCGATCAGCCAGACACCCTTCAGCTCCGTTTCGGTAAACTGCATGTCAACCTTAGCCCCAGTTGCCGGGTAAGGACCGGCAGTTCCAATTGTTGGCATCGCCCGCCCGGGCTGGAAGCGCTACCTAGGTCTTAGCTGGCTTCTCCGATAGCGGTATGCCGGGCCGATCGCTTACCCGATCGAGGGTCTTGGCGGCTTCACTGCCCTGACGGTTTCCCTATTAGGATTAAGGCAACCCAACGGATTGGCAAATCGAACCCGCGTGCGCACCGTCCTAAGCTGCCGCTGTCACAAAAGAAGCACCCCCTGCGGAGGGCGGCGGCAAAGGTTCTTGGTCAGGCCAATGCGTCTCCGCCTTTCAAACCGGCGGGGCAGGAGCACGGAATGAACATTCAGGCTGTCGAAATCGTTCGCGACCATAACGGGGCACGCCGGACTGCCAGCTGCAGACTTTGCGGATCGCGCCTGTACCACACGCTAGTTGATCTAGGCATGTCGCCTCCTTGCGAGGGCTTCCTGCGGGCCGATCAGCTCGACCAGATGGAACTCTATTACCCGCTCAAAGTACTGGTCTGCGACAGCTGCTACCTGGTGCAACTCAAGGAGTACATGAGCCCCGAGACCATCTTCAGCGAATATGCCTACTTCTCTTCTTTCTCGACAAGCTGGGTAGCCCACTCGAAAGCCTATTGCGAGGCGATCACGAAGCGGCTTGGACTTGGAACTCACAGCTTTGCGGTGGAACTGGCAAGCAACGACGGTTACCTGCTGCAGCACTTCCTGCCGCTCGGCGTTCCCGTGCTTGGCGTCGAGCCGGCGGCCAACGTTGCGCGCGCTGCGGTCGAGAAGGGCGTGCCTACCCGGGTCGACTTTTTTGGAGCGCGGCTGGCAAATGAAATGGCGGCCGAAGGGCTTCACGCCGATCTCATCATTGGCAACAACGTCCTGGCGCAGGTGCCGAACCTCAACGACTTCGTCGCGGGAATGAAAATCCTTCTCAAGCCAGAGGGCGTAATCACTCTCGAGTTCCCGCACATTGAGCGGCTGATGGCCGAGAACCAGTTCGATACCATCTACCACGAGCATTTTTCATATTTCTCGCTGCTGACGATCGATCTGATGGCGGCCCGCCACCGGTTGCGGCTCATTGATGTCGAGGAACTGCCCACGCATGGCGGCTCGCTGCGTGTTTATCTCGCCCACGAGGGCAGCAGCTGGGCCGTGGATCACAATGTCGGCGAACTCCTCGACCGTGAAAAGAGGCACGGGCTGACTGTAATGACGACCTACACCTCCTTCGGCTACAAGGCGCAGCGCGCGAAGCGAGATCTCCTAGCGTTCCTGATTTCGGCTAAAAACGAAGACAAGAGGATCTGCGGGTACGGCGCGCCTGGCAAGGGCAACACACTGCTCAACTACTGCGCTATCGGCACCGACTTCCTCGATTTCACGGTGGACCGCAATCCATATAAGCACGGCCGCTTCACGCCGGGCATGCACATCCCAATCAAGCCCATCGACGCGATCGACAAGGCCAAGCCAGATTACATCCTAATCCTTCCGTGGAACCTGAAGGACGAGATCGTCCAGCAGATGCACCATGTCGCCGCTTGGGGCGCGAAATTCGTGGTGCCAATTCCTTTCGTGACAGTGATCGATTCATCGGAGTTACCAAGATGAAAGTCATCCTTTTCTGCGGAGGTCGCGGGACCCGGATCCGGGACCATTCCGAAAGCATACCGAAGCCGATGATTCCGCTCGGCCAGCAGCCGATCCTGCGCCACGTCATGCAGTGGTACAGCGATTACGGACACGACGAATTCGTCTTGTGCCTGGGCTACAAGGCAACCGTCATTAAGGATTTCTTTCTGAACACCCGGCCACAGACCTTTTCCGATTGCGTGGTCACGCATGGTGGCCAGGACGTGAAGCTGCTTGGCGACATCGTCAAGGACTGGAGCATTACCCTGCTCGACACGGGCATCTGGCGCAACATCGGAGAGCGCCTCTGGGCCGCGCGGGATCACGTCAGGAACGAGAGGATGTTCCTGGCCAACTACTCCGACGGCCTGACCGATGTCGACCTCGACGATATGATCGCGAAGTTCGAGGCCAGCGGCAAGATCGGCTGCTTCCTTGCCGTGCACGCGCCGCTGACATACCACTTGGCCGACATCGCGGAAGACGGCCGCGTGCGCGAGTTCCGCACGACGGAAACGTCGGAGATCTGGATCAATGGTGGCTACTTCGTATTCCGCCCCGAAATCTTCGACTACATGCGCGACGGCGAGGAACTCGTTCTCGAACCCTTCGGACGACTCATCGCTGACAACAAGCTGATGGCGTACAAGCACGATGGGTTCTGGCGTTCGATGGACACGCTGCGCGATTGGCAATCACTCGAAGACATGGTCGAAAAGGGCGACATGCCCTGGAATATGAAGGTCACCGCCGAGAAAAACAGGCGCAATGTGCTGCTGGCCGTATCATGAGGGGGCTTGGCCTCGCACGTCGCGGGGAGGAACTCTCGATCCTCTGCCTTGGTGCCCATTCCGACGACATCGAAATCGGTGCGGGAGGCACGATACTCGGCCTGATCGCGTCGGGCGTCAAACTGGACGTCCGCTGGTGCGTGCTGAGCGCAGGCGGTCGACGGGTCGCGGAAGCCAGGGCTTCGGCCGAAGCGTTCCTCGAAGGATCGAGCTCGTCCACTGTCGACGTTGCGGATTTCGAAGACAGCTACTTCCCTGCCCATAGCCGATCGATCAAGCAGTGGCTGACGGATGTAAGATCACGGGTTGATCCCGACGTGGTGTTAACCCACGCCAAGTTCGACGCCCATCAGGACCACCGGGAGGTTAACCAACTGACCTGGAACGTCTTCCGCGATCATCTAGTGCTCGAGTACGAGATCCCGAAATGGGACGGTGACCTTTGCCAGCCCAATGCCTACGTGCCGCTCACGGCCGACGTGCTGAAGCGCAAGATCGAGCTCCTATACGAACACTTCGGGACGCAGCGCTCCAAGGACTGGTTCGACCGCGAGACATTCGCCGGGCTTGCGAGGTTGCGCGGAATGGAATGCCGAGCACCAGAGCATTTCGCCGAGGCTTTCACGCTCCGGAAGACCAAAATTCTTTAGCAGTTGGCCCATATTCTCCTGTGCATAAGGTTGGATCAAGTTTTATTAAGTGAAACAGGTTGTATTCATCGCTTGATTTGACAAGAACATGCATAAATACACTAAATATAACGTATTTTTACTACCATTTTGAATTTGAGGGATTCGTCAAAATGGGCAAAGCAAAAATACCTTCTGGATTGTCGTTCAGCGAAGTTCGGATCGGAACGGTCGAGGGCGGAGAAGCCGGGGTTCTCGTGTGGAAACGCGACCAACTGGTGGCGGTCCTTACCCAGATCGACGAGGAGGCCTACTCGACGAAAGGCAAATGGTTTCTCGAGACGGGGTTCGGGCTGCTGAGCGGGCAGCACAAGAATTTCGATACGATCGAGGAGGCCATACGATGGGTTGGCAGACACACCTTTCCCGAGCCTGCTTAGACTGCAGATTGGTCGGCCGATTCCGCGGCAGCAATTAGGCCGAATTACGCTCAACTGGGCAAACTGCTGATCGAGCCGAAGACCCATGACGAAGGCCCTTCGACTTCCGCGACCCAAGGCAGGCAGATTATGCCTGGGTCACTCTCCAGCCAGAGTTCCTTCCGCGAGGAGATCGTTGACCTTGTAGGCGACTTCCGTGCGGTTGGTCGCCTTCAGCTTCTTCATGATGTTTCGGATGTGGACCTTCACGGTGCTTTCGCGCAGATTCAGTTCGTAGGCGATGATCTTGTTCGCCTTGCCGCGCCGGAGCGCTTGGGCAACCTCGGCCTGCCTGAGCGTGAACATGCCTGTCAAAGGCTGCGTGTTGCGACTGCCCGAATCTATCAGGTGCCGCATGGAAAGGACACTGCTCGCCGGCACGAAGATGCCTCCCGCTGTCGCAAGGTTGATAGCCTCGACACAGACGTCGATACCGACTGAGGTCGGAATGTAGCCGCGTGCGCCGCATTCGAGAGCGCTCAGTATCTGTGCAAGCTCTTCGGTGTCGGCCAGGATGACCACAGGAACTGATTTGAACTCGGACGAAATATGGCTGATCTCGTCTGCGATCCCCTGATCGGTGACCTTCCGGCCGCCAAGGTTGAAGAGTATGGTTGCAAGGGGAGGAGCCGAACCCTTCTTCACGCGCCATTCGCCGATCGAAGCCATGGCGACGATCTCCATGCCGAGATCGTGGTCCACGAGAGCCGAAGCGAGACACTCGCGGTCTAAGGCCCTTCCGTCTAGGATGAGGAGACATTGCCCGCGGACGCCTTCCGTCCCGTCGGACGGAACTCCTGACCGATTGGCTGAAGAGTAGTTATGCGGTCCTGCTGTGGAATCCATATCAATACCCCAATCTTTCCCAAACAAACCGCCTTGCGGCGGCCGATATAGTCTCCTCATTCCCTAGCATTGAAGATTTGATACCACGCCTTGTGAAGGCCGAGGCCCGATTAACCCCACTAAACCCTTTTCAGTTCTCCGCCCTCAGCGAGACCAGCTTGGGTAAGTGTAAGGTTTATTATTTAGCAGTCTCTAACATAGGTTGTCTTTTCATGATTTTCAGAAAAATTCCATGCCGAGCTGGGCGGCAATCTGGCTGAAGACGCAGGCATGGACCGCTTAGCCAATCGCCAGCAGGCAATCGAACGTCGACCGCTAGTGCCTGCGGCGATTGCAGGGCTAGAGGAGAATGCCTGAAAGGGCGCAGCGCCGATATGGTATGGCCCAATGCTTTAGCTCGAGAACGCTCGGTCTACCGGGACTAGGTGGGCGCTTGCATATATTTCGGCAGTGCGCTGGTCCTCGCGACAGACCGTGTTGCGGTCGCGGCTGCCGTCGAGACATACGGGCCCTGCCAAGTATGCGGCGCACGACCAGTTGTCCGCAAACGTCCTCTCTCCTAACGGAAAACTTACTGATGGCCCATACGCTGCCGCTCGAACAGAGATACCCGTTACCTGAGATACTCTTTATCGAATCCGGCTGTTTCAACCAGCTTCTTGCGATTGATCACCTCTACATGGCCTGACTTGAAAGAGACGAGATCGGCCTTGCGAAGTTCCATTAATGTTCGGTTGACGTGAACGGTGGTCATTCCAAGAATGTCGGCAAGTTCATTTTGGGTGAGGGGACATTCATATCTTCCATGGGCCGACAGCCCAACTATGGAGAGCCTCTCCTCCAACTCGAGCAGGAAATGGGCCGTGCGCCTCATCGCGTTCCGCCGCCCGGTGTTCATAAGATGTTCGGCAAGGATGGCGTTCAGGCGGGCCAGGGAATAGGCGATCTTCTTGCCGAGGCGGCCGTCCGACGAGATCGCCTCTACCAGTTCCTTACTGGAAATTTCATAAACAGCTAGTTCGGTTATGGCCGCCAGTGACGCTAGACGGGGTCCGTCCGCAACACGAAAACCGACAATGTCCCCGCTAACAGGAGTGTCGATGATCTGCCGTTCTCCGTCCGGTAATCCATGGTAAAGGATGGCCCAACCCGATTTTACGATGAATATCTCACTGTTGTCGTCATCCTGGCGGCATATCACCGAATGGGGTTTGTAGATTTTTGCGGTAACACCGAGAAAATCGTCGTTCCCCCACTCGTTCTTCGACAATGTCTCCCCTATGGGATGAGAGCTTAAGAACTGCAATAATGTCTGCATGGAGTATCACGAGGTTGCTTCTATTTTCCATCACCTTCAATATAATCTCCATTATCCCCCAGATAATTTCGACAGAACGACCTCTCACCCTAAAGGCGGGCTGGCCCATTGTCCTCGTCTGTTTGAATGAGGTAAACTGCGTTTAGCTAGGAGTGCTGCAAGGGCGGTCAGCCTCCGAGTATCCACCATAAGGAGGAGTGCCTGCCGCGTGCTGCAATTGCGGGATCTTAGGCTACGCCCTTTGGCTCGCTTGTCCGGAATACCCACCTGCCGAAAGATGAGCCGTCGGGCAGCGTCCTTCGTGCGCACACCAGGGCCAAACCAAGCGGGAGGGCCGATCAACAATGCAGGTCTCTTTACCGGGCTTGCTGGTGTGCGCGGCTATTTTGGTCGTTGCCTACTATTCCAGGGGAATGCTGATCATAGGCCTGATAGCTTCCCAGGCGTTCGGCGCGACGGCCCTCATGACCCTGACCTTTTTAGGTGGATCATCTCCACTGATCTACACCATGTTTGCGGCCCTGCTCGTCATGGCGGTTACTGCAAGACGTCGCATCTGGTTCGACCTTGGCAGCGTATTCGGAAGCATCGGCCCTGTTTGGATTCTCACGAGCCTCATAGCGTACGCAATCATCGGAGCATGGCTGTTTCCAAGATTCTTCGCAGGACAGACCGCCGTCTTCGTACAGTCGAAAACCCGCGGCGCGGTCGTCGAAGCTTCTCTCGCGCCGGTTTCGGGCAACGTTTCCCAGACGGGCTACTTCATTCTTGGCGGGCTCACCGCCATCGCGCTTTGTGCGCTGCTGCTGCACTCCAACAGGATCCATCAGGTCCGCCGCGGCTTCTTTCTGTGGTGCGGTCTGCACACAGGCATGGGGCTGGTCGATTTCATTGGCAAGAACGCTGGGGCGGGAGATTTGCTCTCCCCAATCAGAACCGCGAACTACGCCCTTATAACGGAGGCGGTCGAGGCAGGGTTCGTTCGGATCACGGGACCTTTTTCGGAGGCCTCTTCCTTCGCTGGCGTTTCCCTCGCCTGCCTGGCATTCTGCTACACGTACTGGAGAAAGACTAAATCACGCCTTGCCCAGTGGCTGGCAGGCGTCTTGCTCTTCCTGACCGTTCTGTCGACATCATCGACCGCCTACGCTGGTCTGATTCTCCTGTGCATTCCGGTCGCCTTCTCGACGTTGCTTTCGGTCCTCAGGGGGAAGGTTCAGCGCGAGGAGATACTGATAACCGCGCTCATGGCCACAGGCGTGGTGACCATAATGGGCATCAGCCTCTACAACGCCGAGGTCCTAGAACCCTTCGTCAAGCTAATAAACGCCACCATTATCAACAAGGCGGATTCTGCCTCGGGCGAGGAGCGCACCTACTGGAACATCAAGAGCCTGCAGTCCTTCCTGGACACCAGCGGCCTTGGCATCGGTTTCGGTAGTTCGAGGGCATCGAGCTGGCCGATCGCAGTTCTGTCCCAGCTTGGCGTCTTCGGATCGCTCATGATGGCCATCATGCTCGGTGTCGTGGTCAGCGGAATGGGCCGGCTACGGAAATGGGTGGACCCAGAGACCAACGCTGTCGTGACGAGTGTCAGGAACGCTTCCCTCGCCAGCATAGTTGCCGGGTCAGTGTCAGGTGGCAGCGCCGATCCAGGCATCCTCTTCTTCACCGCATTTGCCGTCGTTGCCGCCGCGAGGACGCGTGCTCGGCGCACCATGGCAGCAAAACGATCAAACTGGCTACTGATCAAGCATAGCAATCAACATGCTCGCGACGGTGATGGCGAAGCGATCTCGGCGGAGGCCCCCGGCCGAACTATAGCGACGATGGGCGCGGGAGAGCGCGCAGGCGCAGGCACAAAACCTTTTGCGATGAGCGGCTTCGCAGCAGGCAGTGGCGGCGTCATGCGGGACAGTAACCCGGGCGCCCCCCGGGACAAGCGTGCTACCAAAAAAGCAAAGCCGTCCCAGCGCCAACGGAAAGCTGCCTCGCGCACTGCCAAGGCAAGAATGCCGGAGTTCATCGCCCCTCAAATGTGCGAGACCCTATCCCGACCCCCTGGTGGGCGCGATTGGGTCCACGAGATTAAGCTCGACGGCTATCGAATCCAACTGCGTGTTCAAGCCGGCGCCGTCACGCTGAAGACGCGCAAAGGTCTGGATTGGACCTATAAGTTTGCGGCAATTGCAAAAGAGGCGTCAAGCCTTCCCGATGTCATCATCGATGGCGAGATCGTGGCGCATGGCGAAAACCAAGCGCCCGATTTTTCCGCCCTACAGGCCGCTTTGTCGCAGCGGAGAACCAACGACCTTATCTTCTTTGCCTTTGACATGTTGTTCGATGACGCTGGCGATTTACGGCAAATGCCGCTCTGCGCCCGGAAGGAGCGCCTGAAACAGATGCTAAGCAATGTTCATCATGGGGAGGGCAGTCAGCTCGTCCGTTATGTGGAACACTTCGCAAATAGCGGTCATGCGGCCCTGCGGGTTGCGGGCATCATCTCGAAGAAGATCGATGCGGTGTACGTGTCGGGCAGAAGCGATGGCTGGGCGAAATCAAAATGTCGGTCTGGCCATGAAGTGATTATCGGGGGGTGGTCATCCACCAACGGTAAGTTTCGGTCGTTGTTGGTTGGCCTCAATCGCGGTGACCATTTCGCCTACATTGGCCGGGTAGGAACGGGCTACAGTAAGACGAAGGTCAAGCAGCTTCTCCCACGTCTAAAGGCTGCGAAGGCTAAGACGTCGCCCTTCACCGGCAATGGAGCCCCAAAAGAAGATCCGGCCGTATTTTGGACCAGACCGCAACTTGTAGCAGAAATCGAAATGGCGGGCTGGACACGCGGTGGCAATGTTAGGCAGGCTGCATTCAAAGGTTTGCGCGACGACGAGTCAGCAAAAGACCTGGGAGCCGAACGCCCCGCCTACGCCGGAACATCGAGGCGCCGAACCCTTTAAAAAAGGCAAGTAGTCCCTATGATTGCAGGGCCTGAGGGTCCGTCATCCGATATGCAACGGTACGAGGGTTAAGCCGGCTGGCCGGCACAGGGGCCTCATGCACTAGGAGAAGGGCCTCATGGAAGATACCTGATTTGTTGGTTTGGATATTCACAAACAGCGGATGTCGATTGCGGTGGCGGAGAGTGGACGCTCCGGATCTCATGAGATCCGGGTTCCGATGAACGGCTTTTCCGTGGTTCTGTTTGGGCGCTCCAAGTTGAGAGCGTACTCATTGCCCTCTATATTAAGTCCGCTATCAACACTTTGGCCTGCCTCAATCCGACGCCGGGAGTCCCCTGCGCGTTGAGGGAAGCGGCTATTCAATTGCGAAGTATCGGGCGGCCGCAGTTGGACCGCGCGGGGAAGGGATGATCCAGGAGCTCTTGCCTTCTGTTATCAGACCGGCTTCCTAGTTTGGCGGGGCGCCACCTTTGGGCTCGGCCAGCATTACGAGTCGGGCAGACATCGTTTGATGCTGTAAGTCACCGGGTTCGCCAACGCATCCGAGTAGCTGCGAAGAATCCGGCTGGGCTGACCACCACTTGCCCTTTGTCTTGGTTGCAAAGCAGCCAATTGGGCATCTATTCCTTGGCGATCATGTACAAAACGATCTCGCTGATGAAAGTGGTAGGCGGAAAAACAGGTTGCGAAACGCTAACCACCTGCGGTCGCATTAGTATGGCTTGGTCGTGGAACGCAAAGGCTGACCCGATTTCGTCCCGCGATGCGGATGCGACAATTAGAGATCAAGCAAAACGTCGCCATGTGGGCGGCTGCAGCACGCCAGGATGTAGCCTGCCGATTTGTCCTCCAAGGTCAGCCCGCCTAGAGGTCATCCATGGCGACTTCGCCGGACAGCTTGGCGATCCGGCTCTTCCGGTTCCGGTCAGGACTGACAATCCGGGCATGACCTACAGCTGGTGGTAATGCTGCTGACGTGCTGGTCGAGGAACATCTGGATCAATCTTTTTGCGTGCGCTGCGGAACAACTCTCCATTTCAAGGATTGAGGCGAACATGAGAAGGGACAACTCATCATCATGTTCGACGACAACGACGACCGTGCCCGCCGTACTGAGCGGGACACATCCGCAGCCCGTTACCTGGCCACAGAGACCGGCATCTCGGAGAACCAGGCGCGAGACCTCATCAATATGATCGGGTACGATCGCCCGTCGTTGCTGCGCGAGGCTCGCATAATGAAGAAGGTGCCTTAAGAGTCGCTCGCCGCCCTCTGTACATGGCCGGGATACAGGACGAGGAAGAACTTGTTTCGGCCTCCAAGCTACCAATGGGACGATAAGCGGCGGCCCCGCCACGGTGTATCGGACCGGAGCCCACCGCGAAGGGTGCGGCGGGCTTTTTCTTCGTTTGCGGGCGCGCGTTCCTCAATCCTAGAACACGTTGATCAACCGCAGAAAATAGCCACCGCAGCCGCGATCATCTTTCAAATTGCGGATCTTATGCGCGGCTGCACGTGATCAGGGCGTCGGCAGACAGTGCGATCGGGCGCAAGAGATCGAGCGGCTCTGGGCCGGACGTTCCATGTGCCAGGTCTATCAGACCCATTTCCATTCAAGGCGCAAGTGAGATGGTTGTGCAGATCTGCGATTTAGTAGATCTCCTTCACGGCCACCACAATGAGAACAGCCACGATTGTTCCAAGGTGGCCCAATGCCAACGACCCGACTCTGATCTCTCTGCCCAAAGTGAAATACTTTCCAAAGAAATCTCGGACCGAATTCTACAAGTCTTTCCATCTCAGAGTACGTCCTGCCGCTTTTGACAACTCCTTCCCCTTGCATATCTCGACACTCGGTCTTTCTTCGTGGTTCGGGTCATTCAGATCGGAGAAACAACAAGTGCCGGCAACCAAGATTTTGTGGGGACAGGTCCTCACCGCCTTTCTGATCGTCGTCGCGACAACATGGGGAGCAACACAGTGGACGGCATGGCGGCTCGGCTTTCAAAGCCAACTCGGTCCGCCGTGGTTCGAATTGGCTGGACACCCCATTTATCCCCCGCCAGCCTTTTTCTGGTGGTGGTTTTTCTACGACGCCTACGCGCCGAAGGTCTTCCTGGAGGGCGCGGCGATTGCGGCGAGCGGAAGCCTCATGGCTATCGTCGCAGCGATCGGGATGTCGCTGTGGCGGGGGCGCGAGGCAAAGGACACCACGACTTACGGCTCGGCGCGCTGGGCGAGGCGAGACGAAATCAAGGCCGCTGGGATGATCGGTCAGGATGGGGTGATCCTGGGTATGTTGGGCCGACACTATCTGCGCCACGACGGTCCCGAACACGTGATGTGTGTTGCGCCGACGCGAAGCGGCAAGGGTGTTGGCTTGGTCGTGCCGTCACTACTGACCTGGCCGGGTTCGGCAATCGTCCACGACATCAAAGGCGAAAACTGGGAACTGACGGCCGGATGGCGGGCCCGTTTCGGCCAGGTGCTTCTGTTCGATCCGACCAATGCTGGATCAGCAGCCTACAATCCTCTGCTGGAGGTGCGACGGGGCGAGTGGGAAGTTCGAGATGTGCAGAACGTGGCGGATGTCCTGGTCGACCCAGAAGGCACATTGGAACGCCGCAACCACTGGGAGAAGACCAGCCATGCGTTGCTGGTCGGCGCTATACTGCACGTGCTCTATGCGGAGAAAGACAAGACCCTTGCCGGCGTGGCGAACTTCCTTTCCGATCCAGAGCGGCCAATCGAGGCAACGTTGCGCGCCATGATGCTGACGCGGCATTTGGGTGATGCAGGCCCGCATCCCGTCGTGGCGTCGGCTGCTCGGGAACTGCTTAATAAGTCCGAGAACGAGCGTTCCGGCGTGCTCTCGACGGCCATGAGTTTTCTGGGCCTCTACCGCGATCCAGTTGTGGCCAAGGTGACGTCATGCTGTGATTGGCGGATCGCAGACCTTGTCGAGGAGGCACGGCCGACGACGCTTTATCTGGTCGTGCCGCCATCGGACATCAGTCGCACAAAGCCGCTGATCCGACTCGTGCTTAACCAGATCGGCCGCAGGCTCGCCGAAGATCTTCACGCGAAGGATCACCGGCAGCGTCTTTTGATGCTGCTGGACGAGTTTCCCGCGCTCGGCAGGCTCGATTTCTTCGAAAGCGCGCTGGCCTTCATGGCCGGGTATGGCATCAAGTCGTTCCTGATTGCACAATCGCTCAATCAGATCGAGAGGGCCTACGGACCGAACAATTCCATCCTCGACAATTGTCATGTGCGGGTGAGCTTCGCCACGAATGACGAGAGGACGGCCAAGCGCGTCTCAGACTCTCTGGGGACCGCGACCGAGTTGCGCGCCATGAAGAACTATGCGGGGCACAGATTGTCGCCCTGGCTCGGGCATCTGATGGTGTCGCGGCAGGAAACGGCGCGTGCACTGATGACGCCGGGCGAGATCATGCAGCTGCCGCCGACCGAGGCGATCATTATGATCTCGGGCCAGTTCCCAGTCCGTGCGAAGAAGGCACGCTACTTTGCCGACCCGCGTCTTGCCGAGCGCGTGTTGCCGCCACCAAGGACCGGAGGGACAACGCAGAACGCTCGCCCTGACGACTGGACCGACACGACACTTCTTGCTGGGCCGGAAGGCAAATCTCGCAAGCTGAGGCTTGCCAGGGATCAGCAGGACGAGGATCCGGCCAATGGCGGCATTCGCCGCCAGCCCGAGCTTCCCGAACACGAAGACATCGCGCCGGAACGAACGCCACGCTGCGACGATGAGTTCGACCTCGACAGGGACGAGCCCGATGATGACGCCGTTCGTCGCCGCAGTGTCGATCAAGCCATGAGACGCGCAGCTCGTCAGGCCGCCCTTGACCCCAATGATGGCATTGAGCTTTGAGCGCATGAAGAACGCCAAGAAAAGACGTCTGTCTGCCTATCTCGACCCTGACATAATGAGGGCACTGGCGGATTACGCTGGGCGGCGCGAGGTCTCGCTGTCACTGGTCGCCGAGGCTGCGCTCGCGTCGTTCCTGTCGCCGGACGCCGAAGAACGAAAGCAAGCGGCGATCACTCGCCGCCTCGACCAGATCGATCGACGCGTGCAGCGGGTCGAGCGTGACGTCGGAATTGCTATTGAGACGCTAGCATTGTTCGTCCGGTTTTGGCTCAACTCGACTCCAGCCTTGCCGGAATCGGCGCAAGCGGAGGCGCGCGCCAAGGGCTTGCAGCGCTACGACAATTTCGTCGATGCGCTCGGTCGCCGGCTCAGCAAAGGACCAAGGCTCAGGCAGGAAATAGCCGACGATGTCCCGCCAGTGCCGCCAGCGAGCCGATAAGGCGCGTGACGCCAGATTGAAGCGTCTCTCGGGACCGTGATCTTGCCGACGGGTTGGTATCTGCTCGCGCACCGTTCCTAAACGTGCCCACAAAGTTCGGGTGGTGAGCGAGCGGACGTCGTACGTCTGCTTTGCTCCATTCCAGACAACATTAGTCTAATCAGATCAAAACGACGATCGAATCGATTGCGCAAACGTTTCGATGGCACTATGGTTATTGTATCCGCCAGGACAGAGCGGGTTTAAAGCGCAACATCAGGGAGGAGCGCTTGCGTGCAGCACTCCGTTTGAGCCGCAATGGCAACGATGGTTGAGGTAGCCCGTCGTGCCGGGGTGTCGGTCTCAACGGTGTCACATGTGATCAACCGCACGCGCTTTGTCTCGCCTGCGAAATCGAGAGCCATTAACGAAGCGATTGCTTTGCTTGGATATCAGCCCAATGGGCTGGCGCGTTCCCTCAAGGTCGCTTCAACCAACAGCGTCGGCTTGGCGATTTCGGCGATCTCGAACCCGTATTTCACTGACATCATCTGTGCCGTGGAAGCGGAATGCGCGCGTCTTGGCCTCATGGTTTTCCTTTCCGACACGCAGGACGATCCTGATCGGGAGCTTGCGGTCGTTCGCGCCTTCCATCAACGACGTGTTGACGGCGTTATTTTGGCGCCCTCGGGTGCCCCAGAGCGAGCCACCAATTACCTTGCCGAGAAAATGGTTCCCTGCGTTCTGATCGACCGGTTTGCCGACGAACGATTTGACCAGATCGGCGTTGAGAACCAATCTGCGATGCGCGCTCTTATCGACCACGTCGCATCCTTCGGCCATCAGCGGATTGGGTTCATTGCAGGGCAGCCGGGCCTTGCTACGACTCGCGAACGTATCGATGCGTTCAAGTCAGCTTTGATGGCTAACGGACTTGCCTACGTGTCGGAATATCTGCAGCCAGGGAACGTCGACACGGCGAGCGCTACGGCGTCGACCCGCGCGATGTTGTCGTTGCCTTCGCCGCCTACGGCCTTGGTCACCGGCAACAATATGGCGACGATCGGAGCGGTCCGAGCGGTTCGCGAAAAAGGTCTCGAAATACCTCGGGATCTTTCACTTGTCGGCTTTGACGACTTCGAATGGGCCGATTGTTTTGAGCCGCAACTGACCCTTATTGCGCAGCCTTGCGCCGAAATCGGGCGGCAGGCCGCATCGCTGCTTAGCGCCCGAATTGCATCAACGGATACAGAGCCCCGCTCGGTGCGGCTTCAGGCGACGCTGCATGCCCGTCAATCCTGCGGGAGGCCGGCATGAGCGCGCCGCTTCTATCGGTGACTGGGGCCGTGAAACGCTTCGGCGGCGTTCAGGCACTACGCGGTGTCGATTTTGATCTCAAGCCAGGCGAGATCCACGCCCTGCTGGGCGAGAACGGCGCCGGCAAATCGACATTGATGAATCTGCTGTCGGGAGTTTACGCACCCGACGAAGGTACAATCCAGATTGACGGCAAGCCGGTGCGATTCAACAACCCGCGCGAGGCGCAGACGGCCGGAATTGCGACCATTTTTCAGGAGCTTGATCTCGTTCCAACGCTCGATGTGGCGTCAAACCTCTTCCTTGGCCGCGAATTGATGCGCTCGGGCGGACTGCTCGATGTGGCGGGGATGCGCCGCGAAGCTCGCAAGCGTCTGGAAGCTATCGAACTGGCTATCGATCCCGCCGGGCTAGTCGGCGACCTCTCGATAGGGCAACGCCAGGTCGTTGCCATCGTCAAAGCGTTGTCCTATGCGACGCGGGTCCTGATCATGGACGAGCCGACGGCGGCCCTAACGGTGGGCGAGGTCGAGAGGCTGTTCGACATCATGCGCAAGCTCGCCGCCAGTGGCGTCGGCATCGTCTATATCTCCCACCGTCTGGAGGAAGTGCCGCAGAT
Source organism: Mesorhizobium sp. M0898 (assembly GCF_040319695.1). Lineage (NCBI taxonomy): Bacteria > Pseudomonadati > Pseudomonadota > Alphaproteobacteria > Hyphomicrobiales > Phyllobacteriaceae > Mesorhizobium > Mesorhizobium sp. M0898. Next base: position 65,720 of record NZ_JAMYOE010000007.1, read on the forward strand.
CGCGGACCGGGTGACGGTGATGCGGGACGGACGTGTAGCCGGCATCACCGATCCGCACACACCGCAGGCCGAACTGGTGCGGCTGCTCGTCGGGCGCCCACTGGACGAACTCTATCCCCAGCGCACCACGGCCGTCGGCCGGGCTCTGCTCAGCCTGCGCAATGCCAGCTTCCGGCTAGCGCGCGAAAGCGCCGGCTGGCAGGCCCCGACAGGGCTTTCACTCGAGGTGCATGAAGGCGAGATCGTCGGGCTGGCCGGCATCATGGGGGCAGGGCGCACCGAGCTCCTGAGCGCGCTTTACGGCACCGGCCTTTCCGGCCAATGGGAGGGCGGCGTGGTCATTTCCGGCCGTCCGATCAAGCTTGATTCGATCAGAGCCGCGCGCCTTGCCGGCATCGCCTTCGTCACCGACGACCGCCGTGGCAGTGGCCTAATGCTGAGGATGGCCGTTGGCCTCAACCTCGTCATGTCGGTGATCCGGCGAATATCGCCGGGCGGACTGATGTCACCGGGCCGCCAGGCCGAGGCGGTGAAACAATCGTTCGGCCAGTTCGACATTCGGCCGAAGAATCCCGACATCGCGGTCGGCGCGCTGTCCGGCGGCAACCAGCAGAAGGTGGTGCTGGCCAAGGAGATACTTGGCAATCCCCGGCTCTTGCTGCTCGACGAGCCGACGCGCGGCGTCGATGTCGGCGCCAAGGGCGAGATCTATCAGCGGCTGCGGCAGTTGGCTGCACAAGGCCTGGGCATCCTAGTTGCCTCCAGCGAAATGCCGGAGCTGATTGGCCTGTGCGACCGCATCGTGGTGCTGCGCCAGGGGCGCAATGTAGCGGAATTCACCGGTGGCGTTGACGAGCACACCGTGATGGCAGCGGCAAATGGCAGGGAGGCGTGATGTCCGAACAGAAGATTTCGGTTGCGAGCGGTCCGGTGCTAGCCGCACCGGCCGCAAAGCATCGCGATCCACTCGCGCTGATCGTGCGCTTCCAAAGCTTGATCGGCCTGGTGCTGGTGGCGATCGGCGGCGTCATCTTCTCGCCCAGGCGCCATGGCGAGATACTGTTCCTTGCGCCCGACAACATGGCCAACATCGTGCGCGCCGTGTCGGAGACCGGCATTATCGCCATCGGCATGACCTTCGTCATTATCACCGCCGGCATCGACCTTTCGGTGGGGGCAGTGCTTGGTCTCTCCAGCGTCGTCACCGCGACGATGATGATCTCCGGCGGCTTCGGGCTTATCCCGACCATTCTCGCGGTGCTGGTAATGGGCACCGTCTTCGGCGTGATCCAGGGCACCATTTCCAGCCGCTTTCGGCTTGAGCCGTTCATCGTCACGCTCGCCGGCCTGCAGGCGGCGCGGGGTCTCGCGCTGGTCGTTTCCGGCAACCAGTACATTAATATTTCCTATGGCGAGGGGCCCGGCCTGGCGCCACCTGTCTTCGCGGTACTGGGCGAGCGCCTGTTCAACAACACAGTGCCGGTGGCGACCATCGTCTTCATCGTCTTCGCCGCTATTGCTACCCTGGTACTGAATACCACGCGCTTCGGCCGCTATGTCTTTGCCGTCGGCGGCAACGAGCGAGCGGCGCGCATTTCGGGCGTTCCTGTCTCTATGGTCAAGATCTCGGTCTATGCCATTACCGGATTTGCCGCCGCCCTTGCCGGCGTCGTGCATGCGGGTCAGTTCAACTTCGGCAGCGCCAATGACGGTATGGGCTATGAGCTCACGGCCATCGCGGCCGTGGTCATCGGCGGCACCAGCCTGTTCGGCGGCGCCGGCTCGATGGTCGGCACCGTTGCCGGCACCATCATGCTCGGCGCGCTCGCCAACATCCTTCAGCTCAACAACATTACCCCCGCCATGCAGCTGCTCGCGACCGCCGCGATCATCGTTGTGGCGGCAGTGCTTCAATCCCTCGTTCGCCGCCGCGAGGGTTTGGGACGATAGGAGGCCGGCGGCAGCATTTGGAAGACCATGAAACCAAGGTCTGGCCATAGGCCCGACGAGGAGGAGAGCAAGCATGACAACGATGGAAAAAGGATCGAGGTGCGCCCTGCAGGTCGCCTTTCTGGCAGGCTCTTGCCTGTGCATGGCGGGTGCTGCCCAAGCGGCCGACCCGATGGTCAAGGCCTGCGCCAAGGACGGCCAGTTCATCATCGGCTTTTCGCAGGCGAACAATGCCGAGCCCTACCGCCAGCATGTCAATGACGAGCTGACCGCGGCGGTCAAGGATGTGCCGCAGTTCACGCTGCAGATCGCCGACGGCGCCGGCAACGTCAACACGCAGACCTCGCAGGTGGACAACTTCATAACCCAGAAAGTTGATCTGCTGTTGATCTCGCCCTTCGAGGCAGCACCCATAACCCCGGCGGTGAAGCGCGCGATGGATGCCGGCATTCCCGTCATCGAACTAGACCGCAAAACGGTAGGCGACCCCGGCAAGGACTACACCGCCTTCATCGGCGGCGACAATTACAAGATCGCGCTCGAAGCGGGCAAGTACACCGCAAAGACCCTGCTCCCGGAAGGCGGCGAGGCGGCGGTGCTTGAAGGGCTGCCGAGTTCGACGCCAGCGGTGGAGCGGCTCAACGGCTTCAAGGACGGTGTGAAGGAGAATGCCAAAATCCAAGTGGTGGCCGAGCAGGCCGCCGACTGGGTGCCCGACAAAGCTCAGACCGCCTTTTCCGCCATGCTGCAAGCGCACCCGGACATCAAGGTGCTCTATGCCTCGAACGACATGATGGCGGCGGGTGCGCTGCTCGCAGCCAAGGGCGCGGGCAAGCAGGTCAAGATCATCGGCACTGATGGCCTGCCGGGTCCGGCCGGCGGCATCGAGGCCGTGGCCAAGGGCGACTGGGCGGCAACCTTCACCTACCCGACCGGCGCCAAGGAAGCGATCGAGATGTCGAAAAAGATCCTGCTTGAGTGTGCTTCGTCGGTGGAGCCGACGGTGACGGTGGACACGACCGCGATCACGCCGGAAAATGCCAAGCAGATGACGGGAAACTGAGGGCAGGGCCGACAGCAGAGTTGATACGACAAGGCCCGGGAGTGGGCCTTGTTGTTTTTGTGAGCGAGCCGGCGTGGTCGTCGTCGGTCAAAACTCCGGCTAGAAAAATCCCGGCGGTCGAAGGACGGCACGCAGTTGAGCGCGTAGGCGGCATCAGCCCGTCTCGCCGCGATTTCAGCTGGATCTTGCAAGCAGCCTTGTCACGGGCTCGTTTCCATTTGGTTGGCGCCAGGCACTCGCGGAAAGCGCGAAAAGCGCCTCTATTCCGGGTTAAACCAGTGACGCCGATGACCGCCACCGTCACCGCCGCCGCCCTCTCGAGAAAAACTTCGGCGCTTATGAAGATACCTCCGTCCGCAATCCGGTCGTCATCGCACGCACCGTGCTGCTGGCCTACGAGGTTTTTGTCCGGCTGTTGAAGCGCGACAGGCGGGTCGAGCTGATAGCGGAGCTCAACAAGGACGATATCGCTGCGGTCGAAGTCTCCGCATGGAGCCCAGTCTCGACCATCTCACGACGAGCTCTCTGAGCCAAAACCAAAGTCCAAGGTCGCACAGGTCTTCCGATATTCCTATCTCTGGCATTGGCACACCGGGAGGGCGCGGAGAAGGCGACAAGGACCGGCCCCGCCTGGTGCTGGCGCTGGTCGGCCCCACAAAGCACGTGGACAATACAAGTCTAGCGTTTCGTCGGCGCCAGGTGTTGCTTGCTACCTCGCGGCTGGCCTACCGCAGGTCCAGCTGCAACAGCCCGCTATAATCCTCCGTCGCCAGGAAGAAGCCCTCGTCGATCGCCTTGGCTCTGAAAGCGGGATCGTCGCCGAGGTTGCGAAATTCCGGCTTCAATGTGCCTGATGCATCGAAGTAGCGATCTCGAAAGGTCGCCCGGTCAAGCCCGGCATAGTCTTTACCCTGACCTGCGACCGTGCAGGATTTCAGTTCGGTTTGGTCGGCAGCGTCCGCCGGGAAACTCTTGCTTGCGAAATCCATGGGACCGATGCCTGGAGCAATGCTGCGGGGGAATTGCGTGACGCACCGCTTCGTCGCGTCACCCGCAGCGATCGTCAGATCGAAATAGGGAGGCCTCAGCCCCTTGGTCGCGAGGTAGGCAAAGGCACGAATGCGATTGGCTGCCTTCAACGTATCAAGGTCGGTCGTCTCCAGAATGCCGCCATCGATGGTGAGCTTTCCCGACCCGCCAAGTGCGGCAATTTGCTTCTGCAGCCAGTCTGCGTCACGATCGATCCAGGTCAGGAAATCGAGTGGCATCGCTTGCGGCTCCTTCATCTGCGGGTTCATGGATTGAGCGAGGGCCGCCGCAGTGATGAGCATCGCCAGCCCGGCCAGCGCTGCCGTAGAGAGAGGGAAGTTACGCATGTCATGCCTCCGTCCTTCTGCGTTGCCGCGAATCAGTTGTAGTGGTTGCGCGGCTTGATACCGAGCATGTCGCGCAATTGGTTCTCCGTTATGTCGTCAGGCCGCGGCGTTCCGCCGACACCGACGGTCCGCGCTTCCTCGTCCATGGAGGTATGTGGCTTTCCATCAAGCCCGTTGTAGGTGGCTGGACCCATGCCGGAAATCTGTCCCGCCTGGATGTGGGAGGCGTGGATCTGCTCATGGGCGAGCACGATGCCAGGATCGGCCGGGTTTGTCGCGACAGTGCCGGTCGATTTGTCGAACTCGCTCGACGTGCGGATACGGGCTGCCGCCGGATCGTAAGAGATGACCGCCCCTCCCGGTGTCGTCGTCGGATCCTTCGTATGATCGGCGAGATCGGTTCCGGTGCGGCCGGCCACGTTCTGGATCGTCACCGTTTCTGGGCTGTCGACAATCCTCTTGGTGAGTTCGCGCCCTGTATCCATCCCGGTACCGGGTACGAAGAAGTCCTTGACGTCGAGCCAGGCCCCGTGGAGCCAGCTTTGCGAAACTTCGCCAGTCTTGCTGTCGACTCGGGCAGTCGGGTCTGTGCGTTGGATATCCTCCTCAACTTGCCGCCGATAGGCGGCATCGCCGGCCACGATCTCCTTGAGACCTGTCGGGTCGATATAGGCCATCGGATTATTGTTGGCATAGGCGAAGAGATTGCATGATGTGGGGTTGCCGGTGCAGCGCTCAGGATCGCCGACATACAGCGGGTCGGGTGACACGAAGCGGCCAAGGGCCGGATCGTAGTAGCGGGCACCGAAGTAGTAGAGCCCGGTATCGTCGTCGAGATATTTGCCGGTGAACCGATGGTGGGTTTTTTCGCGCGGCAACTCGCCCGAAATGTCTGTCAAGTGATCGGCCCAGGCAGGAGCCAGTACTTCTGGCTTGTGCTCGGTTCCGTATGCCCGATAGAGCATTTGCTCGACCGGGGCGCCGCCCGAGGCGATCACATAGTCGCTGCTCTCGATATGATCCTTGAGGTAATAGAACCATTTACCGGTGCCGTGCTCGAGCCGCACCAACTTGGTCGAGGCAATGTTGACATAGCTCTCTTCGCCCTTTGGGCCGACCTCGAATGTCTCCACTGGATAGAGATAAAGCTGGTCTGGCTTCGATCCGTCCGGAGCGACAATCTTCTTGTATAGGCGTCGACCGGTCTGGTCGTAGCCGTAGAAGACGTCGTTGGTCGCGGTTTGCGCTCGGATGAGCCGGCCGTTGATGTCAAAGACAGTGCCGGTAAGGTTCGGCGACGTCGCCAGCTGGCCGAAGCCATCGAAACCATATGGCTTGGACGCGCTGCCGGTCGGAATGAGGCCGGTCGCGCTGGCTGCCGCCGGGACAATCCGTGCTCCGGGATCGAGCTCGTCATTGCGGGCGAAGGTGCCGGCAGGCGAATAGCCGAATTCGGCATGCTTGCCATAGCGATCGATACTCACGAGCTCGTTCTTGAAGTCATAGTGAAAGGTGCCGGAACGGTCGACATGGGTCGCGCCGCCGGCGCCACTGCCCAGCGCATCGACGATCTGTGTGATGGAGCCGTTCGAGTTGAAAGCCATGGTCAAGTCCTGCAGCGGAACGCCTCCCGCTTGCGAGACGATATGCGTCAGGAACAGCGTCGTCGGATCGTAGGTCATCTGCGTGAAGGCGCCGAGCCGGTAGTTGACGCGCTCGACCCGTCCTTCCGGATTGTACGTGATGTTCTCGATCACTTTCTGCGGGGCGGCGAAGTCCGGATGGGATACCGTCACGGAGCGGAGATTCTTGTCCGGTCCAAGCGCGAATTTCGACGTCAGGCCGCGTGGGCCGATCGATGAATCGATCCGGCCATCAAGCGTGTGATGGAAGCGATCGGCATACTTTGCGTGGTTGATCTCCACCTCGTTGGCGGTCATGCGGCCGTTCGCGTTGTAGGCGTAGCGTTCGGCCGCATCGAACAGGCCGTTGGGATCGTGGATGATGACCTCGGTTATTTTATCGAGCGGCAACGCGATCGGCACTTCGAACCCGGCCGCAGAGGCTATCTCGACGCCCCGGTCGTAGCGGTATTCGAGATGGAGGACACCGTCGTCAACCTCTGTGAGCTTGCGGTTAAGGAAGTCGTAGGTGGACGTCTGCACGGAAGCTTCGCCGTTCACGCCGACGCGCGCGATCGCTGATTGCCGCCCGCGCGCGTCGTAGAAGGCGTACCGGTCGCCCATTCCGGGGATCGACTGGAATTCGATGTCGCCGACCGAATTGTAGATCAACCGTCGAGGCGCAGTTTCGCCCGGCAGCCAAATCTCGCTCAAATAGCCGAAGGAATCGCGCACGAAGCGGGAAATTTGCATCACGCCGTCGCCATTGGCGGCGATGAAGCCGGTCACCCCGTTCTCGTTGCTGAGCGAATATTCCTCGCTCCGCACCGTACCGTCGAACTGATCGGCATAGGTCGTTATTGTGTGCGTGCCCCAAGGCCCGAAGGTCATCTCGGAAACCTTGCCCGACGGGTAAGACTCACGCACCATGCGGCCCGTTGCGTCGTAGGTATATGTGTTGCCGATTTCGTGATCCGGACGCGGAACGTCGCCCAGCTCGAAGACCTTCTGCAGGTTCAGATCGTCGATACCGCCGAAGCTCCTGACGACGAATGGGGTCCAGCGGAAGACCAGTTTCTCGTTGCGATTGTAGAGCGCGAAGTTGCGGACCCGCACGCCCCCCTCGGCAACGCTTTCCAGGTCGGCGATCTGGTTGCCGCGGGCGTTGTAGGCGGCGAGCTCGGCAATGAATTCGCTCTCGCTTTCCGGAGTTTGGGCAGCGCTTGCGTAACGGCGCTTCGATGTCAAGATCAGTGAGGGCAGGCCGCTCTCGCCGATCTTGTAGCTGTAGAATTTCTCCGCACCGTCGGCTGCCACCTCATGGATCCTACGGCCGAGCGCGTCATAGTCGTTGGTGACGACCATGCCGAGGGGAGTCGTCATCGTTCGCACAGCTCCGGCCCGTGGCCCGTCGTAGGTCATTGACGTGATCTGGTTGAGCTCAGGCGCACCACCCGCCATCTTGGTGTGGCTCATCGGCAAGGTGCCGGTCTCTTCGTAGAGAACGGCCTCTGTCTGCCCAAGGTCGTCCGACAGCGCGGTGGTGTTGCCGAAGACGTCATAGCCCATTCTCTTGGTGAGGGTGCGGGTGGCGTTGCGGAACTGCTCGAGCGACGCCGGCAAGTTGCTGAGGCCGGAAAAGACTTCGAGTGTCCGGGTGCCCATGCGACCGCCCGCGTCGGCTAGATAGGTGAAGCTTTCACGGCTGAGCAGTCGCGTTCCGGTTAGGATACGGCGCTCGGATGCGGCGTTGACAATGCCGAGCGCGGCGAGATCGGCACGCGACTGCGCATACCCGGTCTGGGTGGTGCGGCTAAAGCCCTGAATGGTCAAATCCGCGGGTCCCGGGATATCGCGAACCTGCACAGTTTCCGAGGCGGGCATATTGAATTCGTCGAAATCGGCATACGTCTGGACCTTCACCGGGTCCTTACATTCGGGATCGGCCGGGTCCTGCTGTTCGGCGTCGCCGGCGGAACCGGTCAGCGTCTCCTTGACCTTTCTGAGATAGGACGAGCCGTCGCCACGCGAAAACGTCTCCCACACCGACGACTCGCACTTCAACATCATCCCGGTCGTCGGCAGCTTCTGGGTGCGCGTGGCGGTCGACAGCGAGTGCAGCGCCGCCGCCGACGGATCGAGCGTCTCGGTCGTCTCCGCGCTCGCGACGAGCGTCGCCTCGGGCTTCACTTCATAGGTCTTGCGGATCTTCAGTTTGCCGGCGAGGTTCAGGTCAGCCGCCGTTTCCGCGAAGGTGTAATACTGTTCGCGATCGAGGCTTGAGCGCTGCGTGACCCGCTGGCCGGCCGCGTTCTCGTCGCCGTACGCGATCCTCTCGACGTCCGAGAAGCCGATAAAACGGCGATTGATCACATCGTAAAATGGATTGTGGTAGAAATATTCGTCCGTCTGCACTTGGGCGCGAACCTGGCCGGGTATGCCCTGCGACGTGACGAGTTGCTTGGCAACGACAACGGGAAAATGCAGGTTGCGCGTCGGCTGGCCGTTGGCGCGGTCGCGCAGCATCTCGTCGATCGAAGTCGCATAGCGAATGTCGTGCCGGCGGCCGGAATCGAAGTCGACGACCGTGAGCAGGTTGGCCTTGACCAACTGCACCGTGTCGGTGCGATTGAAGTCAATCACGACGACGGGCTTCACCTCGTCGCCGGACGGCTTCTGGAACACGATGATTTCGCTCTGGCCGTCGCCGTCGATGTCTGCGACGCGCGAAGCGAAGGTCTGCGTCGACGCGCCAAGTTGAACCCGCAGATTGAGCGCGATGCTGAGCGGATCCTTCAGGTAGGTCCCGTCGCCGAAGCCGAGCCAGACGCGCATCTGGTCGGTGCGCTCGCCCATCGACGCGAAATCGATGATGCCGTCGCCGTTGGCGTCGATGTACCACATTGTGGCGAGATTATCGCCGGGCTGCATGCCGCCAATCTTCGAGAAGCTGCCGTGACCGCAGACCGGATCGTTGATCGCGACGTCGCCAAACAGCAGCGCATTCGGGTCCTTCGAGAACATGTTGCCCTGGTTCTCATAGAGGCAGAAGCCCTGATCAGCCGGACGGATGACGACGAGATCGGGCAGCCGGTCGCCATTGATGTCAACCATCCGCACATTGTTGCGGCCGAGTATCTGGCCGTCCTGACTGTTGAATGGGAACGCTTTGGTAAGCGCTCCGAAATTGACGCTGTAACCCCCGTCGGCCTGGCGCCGGGTGAGATTGAGAAATATCCGCCATTCCGTGCGGCCATCAGCATTGAGGCGCGTCGTGATGATGTCGGACAGGCTGTCCATATTAACGTCGGCGAAGCGGCCGTTGCCGCCCGCGAATGTCGTCGGCGAGACGCCGGGCAGCGGGATCGAGCGGCCGAGATAAGGGAAGGTCCCGTCGGCCTTGCCATCATAGACGTGCATCAGCCCGTCTTCGATTTCGACGATATCGACGAAGCTGTCGCCAAGGATATCGGCAAAAGCGAAGCGATTGTCGGTGAGCCGGGGGGCGATCTGGCGCATTAGTCCAGCCTCGGTCGGACGCGACAGCACGAGTTGGCTGGTGTCGCCAAAGGCGCTGTTCAGGTCGCCGCTTCCGAGATGCACTGTCGCGCCGTCATCCTTGGTCTGCACGATGTCGACCAGTGCATCCATGTTGAGGTCGGCCAATTCGAAATTCTGCGGCGGGATGTCGCCGGCGAACGCCATTTTCGGCGCTTCGAACACCACGGGGCGCGACGCCAGTTCGGCGCTTGTCCACGATGAATAGCCGAAATGGATGTCCGGGAACTTCAGCGTCGATTGCGCCAGCGCCTCGCCGCCGGTGTCACCATACCGGTAGAGCACGCGAAGCTGGTCGAGCACATTGACCGACTGCGCGTCGATGAGCGGCGTGAGGTCGGCCTGAGCCTTCGCCAGGCAGTCCGGATGCGCCCGGACGACGAACTTCGACGTGTCACTGGTATCACGGCCGACATATCCCATGCACCATTGGGCGTAGACGGTGTCTTTGAACTTGGCCGTCACCTTGCCGTAGAGCCGGGCGTTCTCCTGTTTGCTGCCATTGGTGTGGCTTACGAGCGTCGATTGCGTCTCGATCAGCTCGAACTGATAGCTGCTCTGACCGCCGGCGAAGCTGGCCTTTGTCAGGTAGCTGCGTCCACCGAAACGCTGGTACTCGTAGCGGATGGCTTCGCGGTTGGCATTGAGCTGCAGCACCAGCGGCCATTTCGTGACGTAGGGCGCGGCTACATCGAAATTGCCCTCCGCCACGGAGGAATCGCCGCTGAAGATCAGCCGTGTTCCGTTGGCGTTGATCACCTCGAAACCGGAGGAGATGGTGTCGGTGTGTAGGCCGCCCGTCAGGTCGAGCGAAAGGACGTCGAACGCGCCAGTGTGGTAGAGGATCTTGACGAAATCCTCGGCATATTCGGGCTTGTACTCCCAGACGCCGTTCTGGTTGCCGAGGAAGATAAGTCGCGCGCCCATATACGACAGGCGGGAGAAGAAATCGCCGCCTGGCTTGGTGCCGGGCACGGCCGTGCCGAGATCGTCATTGACGGCGATCGCCTGGGTATTGAACTGCCAGCCGATACCGAGCCCGTTGCCGGTATCGCCCGCGAACTGGCTGTAGGTGAGGCTCAGTTGCGGCCCGAACTGGCCGCGCGTCGGCAGGGTGGGTAGCGGCACGGTGAAGTTCGCCGATCCCGTATTGTTGTTCAGCGTGAAGCTGCCTTCCTCCTGCGTGACAGTGCCGCCCGCAGCGGGCAACTGCACAATCGACGTCGCAGATTTGTCTTCGGCGCGGGCCGGTGAGCCGAGTACTGCGGCGCCAGCGGCCAGGGCTGCGAGGGCGGTAAGGGTCTTTGTGAACATGGGACTACCTCTCCGGATGCAGGCACTACTGATGAATTTGCGGACCCACGATGATGAGCTGTAAGCAGTTCGGGCGCGGACAGATGACCGAGGGCTGGACGGCGATCGCGTCGTGCAGGTGAATGTTTCCATCGAAGATGCGCCACGGCTCACGGTTGCAGGCTTCGGCGACTTGAGGGAGGAGCGGCTGCGGGAAGGAGCAGATCGGATTGTTGCCCAGATAGGTCTTTCCGATCACCGGATGGACGCTAGCGAAGTTCTCGATCCGATTGCCTCTCAGATCGACGACTGACAGCGCCGGAAGCGAGCCGAGCGGCAGCGCATCGAAGACCCGGTTGTTGCGCAGATCGATATCCGACAACGCCGGCATGTTCGATAGATTGCCGACATTGGTGATCTGGTTGTCGTTCAGGTAGATGTATTTGAGCCCGCTCGATCCGAAGCGCGGGATCGCGGATAGCCGGTTGGTGGCGAGGTTCAGTTTCTGAAGTCCTGTCAGCGAAGCGATCGGCGACGCGTCGGTGATCACATTGTCGAAGAGGTTAAGTTCGCCCAGCGCCCGGAAATGGACCACGGGGTTGACGGCGATGATCGATTTCTTGTTCAGAGTCAGGCTGGTCAGTGACTGCGCCCAGTTCTGCGCTGCACTGCAATCTGCGCTGTCGACGTGGTCGGCCTGCATGCGGCTGTCGAGCGCCGCCATGAAGCCGCGGGCGTCGCCGAGCGCAATAGAATCGAACCGGTAGACGATGCAGTATTCAGCGAAGCTGGCGTATTGCAGCGGCAGATTGCGCATGCCGGCATCCTCGAGCAGCGGCAGGTCCGCCAACGGCGTCACGGATTGTACGTGTGTGTTCGAGAAATAGAGCTTTGTCAGCTTGTTGAGCATCCCGATGCCGATCAGGTTCGACAGGGGATTGCCGTCGATGTTCAGTTGTTCGAGGCGGCGCAGCTGGAGGATGCCCTGGATCGAGGGGATCTGGTTGTTGCGGATCCAAAGCTTCGTCAGCCCCGGTACCGCCGACAGCGCCGAGACGTCGGACAATTGGTTGTCGGACAGGTCGATGGAGGTCAGATTTCCCATCACTGGGAAGAGCGAGACGCTGGTCAACCCGCGGTTCTTCGCATCGGCGAACTGGCGCGAACTGAGATCGTCATAGGCTCTGCCGCAAACAGTCTTGCCCGAGATCGATAGCAGCGCGTTCACTTCCGCGGTTTGCGCGGGCGTTAGAAAGTCGGTCTGGTTCCGCATCATGCATGCCGACAGGAAGTCGCTCGCCTGCACGGGATTGTCGGAAAGATCGAGACTGATCAGGCCCGACAGCGCTGCCAGCGGTCTGACATTGGCGATCGAATTCTTCGACAGGTTGAGTGTGCCGAGATTGGTCAGGCCGGCAAGCGGCGAGACGTCCGTGATGGCATTGTTGGACAGGTTGAGCGAGGTGAGTTGCGGTAAGGTGGCGAGCGGACGCAGGTCGCTGACGATCTTCGACGACAGATCGAGTGCGGTGGTCGCCAGCAGCTTGTTGCCCACCACCAAGCACGTCCCGCCACCCTCCAGTTCGACCATGGCTCGTATGGTTTGCCCAAGCGGGGTCGCCGCGTCGCGGTGCAGCACGCACAGGTCAACGAAGCTCTGCCCGCCATTCGCCACGATTGGATTGCCGCTGAGATTGATGGCCAGCGTCGAGGGGAAGCTGCCGAGATTGGCGAAGGTCTCGATCTTGTTGTTGGCGAGGTTGAGACTGGTCAGGCCGCCGAGCGCGCTGAGCGGATCGAGCATGTCGCCCGTGAGGCCATTGTTGGCGATGGACAGGATCGAGAGCGCCTGCAGGAATTGCAGCGGCTCAAGGCTGGCGATCTTGTTGTCGTCGAGTGTGAGGTTCGTCAGCAACGCGAGCGCCGACAGCGCGCGGATGTCGGTGATGTCGTTGTCGGAGACGTCGGCCCGCGTCAGCGCGGTCAGTGGCGCCAGGGCGTTGATGTTGCTGACGTGATTGCCGGAAATATCAAGAAAGGTCAGTGTCTTGAGCTTGGCCAGCGGCCCGAGTTCGGCGATCGAGTTGTTGCCGGCGATCGACAGGCTGGTGAGGTTCGTCAGCACCGCAACCGGCTCGAGTGATTGCACGCCCTTGCCGCTCAGGTTCAGCGTCGTGATCGATTCCAGGAAGGTCTGTGCGGTGGCGCAGGCGGCCGGGTTGCCGAGCGCGGAGACTCCGCCGGGCGTTGAATCGAGCACCGCCATCACGGTCGCCGTTTCAGCCGGCGTGCGGTCGCCCTTGATGCACCATTTCGCGAAGGTGGTCGGCTTGTTGACCAGCGGCGCGCCCGAGAGGCACGTGATGGTGTGGATCTTGCCGGCGAAGAACGGCGTGGGGTCGGCGTTCAGCGCCTGGTCGAGATTGAGCTTCAACTCGGTGACCAGCGGTGCGCAGGATGGAATGTAGAGCCGGTCGGAAAATGTCGTCGCGCCGAAGTCTGAGGGAAATTGCAAGTAGTAGATGAGGCCGCTGCCATTATCGTACGCGAACACCTTTATTGGGTATGTCTCGCCCGAGGGGCACAGCAGCGGATTGGCGGCCGGATCCGCGGCGACGATCGCGCTGTCGACGGCGGTCAACACCTCCGAGGGAACCGTCGCGAAGCCAAGTCCGCGGATCACTGCTTCCTCGTCCGCCTGGTCCTTGCAGCGGATGCGGTAGCCGCGCCCGTCGGAGATAAGCAACGGATAATGCAGCCGGTTCGCCTCCAGCGCCGGATCCTCGAACAGCACAACCTTCGGCTCGTCCGCGCGGGCCGGGCCGGCGGCGGCGGCCACGAGCATGACCAGAACAAGGAGCAGCGATTGGCCGATGCGGTTCATCTGGTTTCTCCTTTCGAGGCTCAGGCTGATCGATGCGGCTCAATCAGCCCGAACCAATGGCAGCGCTACATCTCGTCCGCGGTCTTGATGGTCCAAAAGCTCGACGGCTCGCGATCGCAAGTGAACTGAAGGGCCGGGATGTTGTTCAAGTTGCTAACCCCGCCGGCAATGATCAGGCACTTGCCTGTCTGGACGTTTTCCGCCTGAACTCCGTCGCGCGTCTCGACAAGGTTCCAACGGCGCGAAGGATCGCTGTCACAGTTGAACTGCAAGGCCGGGATGTTGTCTTCGGTACTGACTCCGCCGGCAATCGTCAGGCACTTGCTTGTCCGGACGTTGGCCACCTGGAAGCCATCGCCCGTCTCGACCAGCCTCCAGCGCTGCCATTGACTGCCGTCGCAGTCGAATTGCACCGTCGGTGCATTGTTGTCGGTTCGTCCTTCCGCGACCGAAAGGCACCTTTCGGTTTGCCGGTTCACCAGCAACACTTCCGGGTCGGCCGCCCGGATGCTCCAGAACCGCGACGGATCGCGGTCGCAGTTGAATTGGAGGGCAGGGACGTTGTCATCGGTGCTCACCCCGCCGGCAATGGTCAGGCATTTGCTCGTCTGCATGTTTTCAGCCTGGAAGCCGTCGCCGGTTGCGGTCAGCTTCCAGCGCCGCGACGGATCTCGGTCGCAGTCGAATTGAAGGGCCGGGATGTTGTTGTCGGTGCTGACACCGCCGGCAATCGTCAGGCATTTTCCGGTCCGCACGTTCTGTAACTGAAAACCGTCATTCGTCTCGACCAGCTTCCAGCGGCGCCACTGGTCGCCGTCGCAGTTGAACTGTACGGCCGGCGCGTTGTTGTCGAGGCGCCCCTCGGAAACTGCCAGGCATTTGCCGGTCTGCATGTTTGCCAGCACCACGTCTCCCTCCTTGATCGCCGTGATGCAGGCTTCGAAAATTTTCCCGGTGGCCGCGGTCGATTGCTCCGGTCGACTGATGCAGACCGGATTGCCGTCCAGCGAAGGCTTGAATGGCAGGATGGCGCTGACGGACTGCACCGTGGCCAGACGGTTCGCGCGCAGGTTAAGAGAGGTGAGTTCGGTAAGGCCCATCAAGGCGCGCGCATCCGTGACGCGGTTTTTCGACAGGTCGAGCGCCGTGAGCTCTTGCAGAAACCGCAACGGCGACACGTCGGCGATCTTGTTGCTGGCCAGAACCAGTCGCGTCAGCGCCCGCGCCGAGGCGAGCGGCCGCAGGTCGGCGATCTGGTTGGAACTGAGGTCGGCGTCGGCCAAATCCTTCATCACGCCAGTCACGTTGATGTTGCTGATCCTGTTTCGCGACAGATCGAGAAAGGTAAGCTTGGTCAGCTTTTCCAGATCGCGCGTGTCGGCTATTTCATTGCCGGACAAGGTCAGGCGCGTCAGATGGGTAAGTGTCGCCAGCGGCTCGAGATTTGTCAGCCGTCGCCCGGCAAGGTCGAGCGTCGTGCTCGACGCGAGAAAGTCCTGCGCGCTTGCGCACGCCGCCGGATTGCCCAACGCGGAGGCACCGCCGGGTGTCAGGTCGAGCAGCTCCTCGACCGTCGTCTGCTGGGCAGGATCAAGGTCGTTCTTGATGCACCAACTGGCAAAGGTCGTCGGCCGTCCGACAAGCGGCGGGCCCGCCAGGCATGCGATGGTATGGACCTTTCCGGCAAAGAAAGGGGTGGGGTCGGCCTCGATCGCCTGATTGAGGTTGAGCTTTAACCCTTCGACCAACGGCGCGCAGCCGGGAATGTAGAGTTGGTCGGAAAAGGATGTTGACCCGAAATCGGTCGGGAACTGCAGGTAGTAGACGAGCCCGCTGCCGCTATCATGCGCAAAGACCTTGATCGGGTAGTGCTCGTCGGATGGGCACAACAGCGGATTGGCGGCTGGGTCGGCCGCGATGACCGCATTGTCGACGGCGCTCAGCATTTGCGACGGGACGGTTACTAAGCCCAGTCCGCGGATCACTGCTTCCTCGTCCGCCTGAACACTGCAGCGAATGCGGTAGCCGCGTCCTTCGGAGATGAGCAGGGGATAGTGCAAGCGAGTGGCGTTCAGCGTCGGGTCCTCCAACAGAACGAGCTTCGGTTCCTCGGCTCGGGCCCGACCGGCGCCGATCACCGCAAGCAGCGCCAGCAGGAGCAGCGATCGGGCTATGCGGGTCATCTGGTTTCTCCTTTCCGCTCTATTCGACCAGGCTGAAGCGGCCTGGCCCGCAGGCCCGGCTGGTATTGTCGTGTGCAATGTCGTTGCCCGGCAGCAGGAAACTGGCGCTGGAGGCGCTGTCGGCGAAACTGACCGCGCAGCGGAAGCCGGACACCGTCGAGGTGGTGAAATTCGCCGACGAAC
Organism: Mesorhizobium sp. M0898; assembly: GCF_040319695.1. Lineage (NCBI taxonomy): Bacteria > Pseudomonadati > Pseudomonadota > Alphaproteobacteria > Hyphomicrobiales > Phyllobacteriaceae > Mesorhizobium > Mesorhizobium sp. M0898. The sequence goes on from NZ_JAMYOE010000007.1 coordinate 81,832, forward strand.
CGCGCTCGAGCTGGATGGCGGAGCCGACCGTAAGGCCAGCGGCCATGGGCGCGAGCCCGTCCGAGCGACCCGCCACGACCGCGCCGCGCAGAACTAGCGGATTGGCGGCGGCGATGTCGGTGAAGGCCATCCGCATCAGGCTGTCGGAGGTGAGCACCGCGCCGAAGCGTGCGCGCACAATGCTGGAGCGGGCAGGCGCTTGGGCCGAGATCAGCAGCCGTGCCCGAACGCCTTGGATCGCCAGCATGTCTGCTTCGACCCTGAGCCCGCGCGCATAAAGGTCCGCCAGGCACAGCGACGCGCCCCGCGCGATCGGCGACAGTCCGTCCGCCACGGTGCCGATAGTCACATCGTCGAGCGCGACCGCGCCATTCTGCGCGATCACGGCGACGACCTCGTCGGTCGTTTGAGCGGCTGCCCGCGCCAGATCGATCCGCTCGAGTTCGAGCCGCGGCAATCCATCGGCGACGATGATCACGCCTGTGGCTGACAGGATGCATGACGACGTGCCGGCAGGCACTCGGTTGGCGGTGCCGACGAGCCGCGTGCGGGCAACGCCGGGGGCCGGCGCCATGTGCACGGTCTTGAACGGCAATCCCTTCAGGATTAGCGTCTGCGGCATCTGGACCGATGCGGGCAGTTCGAGCCTGAGATTCGCCCGCCCGGCGCAATCGCCCTCGGCAGAGAATTGCGCCAGCGTCAGCGTGCCGCCATCATTGATGCGGCGAAGGCACGTATCGCCGGCCGAACCCCGACAGTCGAACCCGGTACCCGGCGCCGGAGCGGCTGTCAGCGCGCGATCCGTCTCGCCCATCCAGTCGCCAATGCCGGGGGCGGAGAGGCCGAGCGCCAACGTCAGACGCGGGCAACCCGTAAATGACAGGCTTCGCCCCTCCGCGAAGATCCAATCCAGCCGCGCATTGCCGAGGGAGTCAAGCGAGGTGATGGACAGGCCGGCTGACAGCGGCGTCAGGCCGAGGTCGATACCCGGCTGCGCGAAGGTCGAGTGCTCGCGCTGATAGCCATCGCAATTCGACAGACACAGGTCGATGAAGGGCGCCGAACGAAGCGCCGCCACCGCGTCGGCGCCGAGCAGGGTTACGGCCTCGGCCTCAGCGATGCCGAAGAATGATCGCAGCTTCTTCTCCGCCGCTTCCGCTCCGGCTGCATCGGCAATGATGTCGCGCGTCGCCTTGCCGTCAAGGCGCACAATCGGCAGGTAGGAGGGCTGCGCACCTTCGCCCGGCGGCGCGTAGCGCACGACATAGATCGTGTCGCCAATGCTTTCGGCGCTGAGGAAGGTTTCAAACCGGTGCAGACTCCAGCGCGCCGCACTCGCCACCGCTACATTCGATGTGCCGCCAAGATCGGCGCGCCCGCAATCGAACACGAAGGGTGTCCCGACATCGGGCGGCGCGACGAAGCCCTGCAGTACGCCAGGGAGTTGCAACCGCTCGCGGATGGCGAGCGCTGCCTTGATCTCCGCGCAGGCGGCGGGGACGGCGAAATAACCGCGGCCCGAGACGGCGGGGAGATAGTAGTTGCCCGATGCCTCGACATCGGCCCAGATGGCGGTCGTCGCCGGCCAGTCGATATCGAAGGCCGTGCCGGGGCATGGCAAGCGCGGCTGCGCGCCGAAGCCGTTTTCGGTCTGAAGCTTGGCGAACGTTGCCTCCGAGACGATAGCGGTGTCAGGCAGGTGCAGGAGCCGCTTCGCCTGGCCGGCGCTGGCGCAGCCGGCAAGCTCCACCGCCTTGCCGTCGAAAAGCGCGACATAGACGTCCTTGTTCTGATCGGTGACGAAAGCGTCAAGCTGCGGCTCGGCGGGGGCCACCGAAGTGCTGGCGAGAAACAGGGTGAGCAATGCGGCCGCCTGTCTCATCTCAGTTCGCTCAGGCAGCTTGCCGCACGGGTGGGCTCCATATTGACTTCGGTCATCAACGGATCGAGGCCGGCCGACTGGCACAGCTCCTTGACCGAGATCGAGTGCGGCCCCTGGAAATCGACCTTGAGAGTTCCATTGCTCATCTGCCCGTTCTGGCCGATGCACAGCGGATTGTTGGCGAGCGCCGGCCGACGGCAGGTGCGGATGACGTCGGCCATTGCCCGGCGGTTGGTCAGTTCGCAGAAGTAGATGCGGCAAAGCGCGGCGACTGCGGCGCGGTTCTCGGCGTCGGCATTGATGATGCGCTTGATTTCGGTGATCAGGCCGCTCGCCTTGGCTGCGAATGCTAGGCCTTCGACGCGAGTTTTCTCGCCCGCGATCTCGCCCGACCGTTCGGTGATCTTCGGCATCAGGTTGATGTTTTCCGACGTTATGAACAGGCCGCCTTTCCAGCGGTCGAACTCGTCGAAAATCGAGGTCGCCCTCAGGATCGCTTCGCGGTAGGCGTTGTAGATCGGCCCCATCTTGGTGTCGCGCGCCGCCTCGTAAACCTGGTTTAGCGCAGCGTATTCCTTGTTCACCGCGTCGGCGCCCGCCTTGATGCCGTCGATGCCGGCGCGCGAACTCTGCACCAGACCCTCGGCACGCTTCAGCTTGCGGGAAAACATCGCCGTAATCGGGCTCTCGACGCTGGCGAAGTAGTTTTCGATCACCTTGCCGGCCGCTCCGTCGGCGAAGGCATTGATCTCGGTGTCGGACAGATTGGAGATCAGGCCGCACTGGGCGTCGAAATCGGCGCTCAAGGGCCCGGCCTGGCAAGAGCTCATCTCCGCCAGTCTCTGATCGAGCGTTCGGTTCGAAGCGAGCCCGTCGGCATACTCGAACAGCGCATGATTCCATTCGATAGCATTCAAGTCAGCCTGGCTGTGCCGCCGGTCGCGGCAGAACAGCGTCTGCTCCATCCGGCTCTGGTTGCCCGAAGCGCGGTAGGCGTCGAGGTGACGCGTCGCCTCGGCGCAGGTCGCCAGACCTGAAATCAGCCCGGCAAGCTGCTGGTGGACGGGCGGCAGTCCGCGTGTCTGCGCCTCCCGCATTAGATTGGCGGCGCGTTGGCTGTCTTCGGGACTGCGGGCCGGGCGGTGGAAGACGCAGAGGCCTTGCTCGAAGGTTTTCAGCGTGCCGTCCGGAATGGCCGGCCCCTCGCAGTTTGGAGCGTCGAGAACACGCGATTCGATCGTATAGCCGGCAAGATTGTCGACGAAGAGGTCGCGCGCGGCCGCTCCCGTCGCGCCAAGCGCCAGACCGAGCGCCCCTGTGGCGATGATCGCTCTCATGGCGCGCTCGCGAAGATGAAATAGAGGGTGAACACAGCGCCGTCGAAGGGGCAGTCGCTCGGCTGCAGCGACAGCCGGTACGAGCCGATCAGCGGCGCGCCGAGATAGGGCAGGATCAGGCTTGTGTCGTTCGACGGTCCGGGTGCGCGCGGGAACTTGCGCGCCTGGTAGCGATCCTGAACCCAGTAGCGGATGATCCGGCTGATCTCGTCGCCGCTGTCGGCCTGGTTGAAAAAGGTCTGCAAGGCGACCCGCTCCGGCCCGACCGAAATGTCGGCGCGGACCTCGTTCGACCCCTTGGTCAGCGGCTTGAACACGAAGCCGCTGCCGCGGTGTTGCAAGGCGAAGCGGTTCCACTGCGCGCCAGTGCACTGGTAGTCGGTGCCGACGAAGACATCGATCAGGGTTAGGTTCTTGCGCTCGCGGAATTTGTTGGGCGCCCATAGCGCGAAATAGCCGTTCGCTTTCATCAGCCCGTCGGTCGATGCGAAGGGCGAAACCTCGAACTCGACATTCTCGTCGAGCGCCAGCTTGCGGGCGAAACCGGAATTGGCGGGCACTACGATCTGGGCGACATCGATATTGATCTGCCGCTCGTCGAAAAAGCGCTTGGCGACAATGTCGTCGATCATTGCCTGCAGCTGGGTTGCGTTGCGCACATAGACCTCGGGCACAGTCGCGGCCTCGCCGGTGAAGGCCTGCACCACTTCAAAGCGGCGGCGCATCAGGTGCATCAGCCGGTTGGCGGTCTCAAGCACGCGCCGCTTGGTCACCAGATATTCGGGAATGCCCTTCATCAGGTCGGCTACGGTGTCCTGGCTCGCGATGAACAGATTCTTGCCCGTCGCCGGATCGTCGATTTGGGTAACGAGCTTGGTCATGTCTTCTTGCTGCTTTGTCACCTCCGCCTGAATATTGCCCTGGAACTTCAGGATGCTGTCCTGGAGCGCGCGGCTCTTGAGACCGAGATCCTTGGCCTGGTTCAGGCCCGCGACGAGTTCCTCGGTGTTGCCGCGCGACTGCGTGATGCGCTGCTCGACGAAGGCGAGTTCGGCATCGTTCAGCGCCAGCATCTTGTCCCTCTGCCTGTCGCGTAGTTCGTTGATCAGGTTGGTCGAGGCATTTGATTTCTCGGCGAGGCCGGTGACGGTTGTCTGCGCAGCGCGGACGCGCTCGATGCGGCCGTTGGTTGCCGCGACCAGTTCGGCAACACGTGCATTGTCCTCGTTGAGCTGAGCTTCCGACAAGGACAGCTTGTCGAGTTCGAGATTGAGGATCGCGATCTCGTTGGTCAGCCGGTCGATCGTACGCTGCTGATCGGTGATCTGGAAACTGAGCATGTCGTTTTCGCGCGCCTGAAGATCGAGTCCGGCAAGTATTCGTTCATGGTCGGACGTGAGCCGCGCCACCTGCTCGTCGATGCCGAGATCCTGGCTCTGGCAGTCGACCGCCGCCATCGAGCCCTGCAGTGTCAGCTCCTTGATCTCTTCGGCCCCTTGCGCCAGCCGGCCGGCGAGTTGGAAATGCGTGTCGATCAGCGCCCGGGCCTTGAGCGCCTTGTCGAGGTCGAGTTCCTCATTCGCTTGGCGCAGCTGCGTGATCCTCTGCTGCAGGCCGTTGATCTGGTTGATGTTCTCCTGCGTCACCCGCCCGGTCGCGATGATCGTCGACAAGATCGACTGTGCCGCTTCGAGCGACGCCTTGACGACCTTGGAGGTGTCGATCTTGGTCGCCGCGCCGCTGGCGAGCCCGCAGGCGCAGACGTTGACCTCGGGTATCGCCGCGGAGATCGCGTAGGCGGCCTGGATGGCGGTGAGCGTGATCTGCGCGGCCTGCGTCGTGCCGTTGAACGCAGCGAACCAGGCGATCACTTCGGTCAACTGGCCGTCGACCTGGTCGCGGGCTTCCTCAAGGTCCGCCTTTTTCTTGGCATAGGCGTCACGCTCGGCTTCATAGAGCTTCTTGGCGAAGTCGGTTTCCGTCTGTGTGAACGAGCCGCAACTGACGTTCGCCAGTTCCTGCGGCAGCGAGACGTTCGACGTGATCATCTGCTGGTCGGACATCAGCGGCTCGACGTCGGCGAAATCGGCGTCACCGATGACGCACTTCATCAGGAAAGCCCTGGCCTGGGTCTGTGTGGCCAAGAGCTGAGCCCTGAGGCCCGACTGTCCATCAGGGCCGCACATCTGGGCGACATACTGGTTGCGCGTGAAGGCCGGCGTCACTGTCTGGCACGGCTGTTCGCCCGCAAGCAGCGGGGTGAATGGATGGGCCGGCGCCTCTCCGATCAGGGCGAGCTGGTTCTCGATGCCGCAAAGCTGTTCGCGGTCGACGGCCCGGCGGCGCTGATAGAGATCGGTCTGGCGCAGTTGCAGTTCGGTGATTGCGTCGTTGGCGCGGGCGATCGCACCCTGGTTGTTGGTGATCTGGGTTTGGAGGATCTGCCGCTGGCGAACCGCCTGTTCGAGCTGGTTGGCGTTGCGCTCGGTCTGGCGGGCATATTCGGTGATCTGGCTCTCGAGCGAGGAAATCTGCAGATCGAGGTTCATCTGAGTCATTTCCCAATTCAGCAGCCAGCGCAGTTCGTTGCGCCGCTCGACTTCGGCCTCCTTGGAGAGGACGATGAGATCGAGTTCCTGCCTGTCATTGATCTGACGGCGCTGGTTCTCGAACTCGGCGATCTTGGTGCCGAGCTCGATCTCCAGCGACCTGATCTGCTGGCGATAGCCGAACGTGTCCTTCTCGGCGTCGACCGCGTTGATCTCTTGCTGGACGGTGGTGGCGAAGGTCTGCGCCTCGTGCTCCAGCTTGCCGATTTTGTGGGCGATCAGGTTGACTTCCTGGCTGCGGATCGTCCGCTCCTCATCGATCGCGCGGGTCGCTTGGCCTTCCTTGTTCGCGTACCACCGCTCAACCAGCGCCTCGACATTGCGCTCGACCTCGGTCAGTCGCTGTTCGCTTTCGGCCAGGGCCTGCTGCAGTTCTTCGAACGGGATCGTGGTGAACTGCATGGGGTCGATGTTGAGGAACAGGAAACCCTTGTGCACGCTGTCCATGCGGGCATCGAGGTCGCTGTGCTGCAGCAGCAGGTCGGCGCGCAAGTCGTCGTAGGTGGACTCGCCCGGAATATCCATCTGCGTCTCGACCAGCACCCACATTGCGGCCTCGTAATTGGTGTAGGCCTTGGAGAGGTTGGGTTGGCTGTCGAGGCCGGCGCCTCCGACAGCGCCCAACGTATCGTAGACCAGGAAGTCGAGCGCCTTGACGCGCGCCTCCGAGAGGGTCTGGTACCAGACGTCGCCGGTGTTCATAAGCAACTGGATCTTCAGCGAGGACAGCGCCGTCAACTGCCGCACGAAGCTGCGGTAACTCGCATCCGCTCCCGCCGCGGCTCCCTGGTCGTTGCCTTGTTGCCGCGCGAGAATGCGAAGACCCCTGTCGACGATCTCGATGCCTTGCCGGCCGAATTCCTGCGCCGCCTGCGGCGAAACCGGCGTATCGTTTCGGCTGACACCGCTCGCCGACGACAGGAAGGGCATGTCGGCCGCGAGGAACAGGCGGTAGCGCCCGAGTTGCAGATGGCAGTCGAAATCGCACACGATCGCCAGCCGTCCGGTCGCCTCGTCGCCGCAGGTCGTCAGGAACTGTTCGAGTTCGGTGGCGACTTCACCCATATATTTTACGTCGGCGCGGAAATTAGCGATCTTCAGCAGGGTCGTCAGCTCGCCGGCATGGCCGGCCGCCGCGTCGACGTCGAGCGCCATGCAGTCCTGCGCGCGCGCCATTCCCGCAGCGCCGAAGACGACGCCGGCAACCAGTCCGCAAAGCAGGAAAAACCGTCTCATGGCTGCCCCGTCGTCAGAAGAACCTCGGAAATCTGGCGCACGTGCCGGGCAAGTTCGGCCATCTGCGCCTTGGAAAGCGAAGGATTCTGGAACCGCCCGACCACCGCCCGGGCATGATTGATGCAGTCTTCGTAGGGCCCATTGATCTTCGCAGTCAGCGCGCCGGTGTCCAGCGTGAGGTCGAGCGTCGAATACGCGCCGGCCAGTCCTGCGCAGGAAGAAAGCTCTGACGTGATCGTCGGATCGTCGACGACATGCGCGAGGCCGGACAGAGCCGTCATCACCCCTTCGATTTGTCCGACGATCTGTGCCATCCTTGCCTTACCGTCCTCGAACTCCTTCAGCGAATCCGGCTGGTTGAGGCTGGAGAGATCGACGGCCCGCAGCGTGGCGATCGTCTCGGCTGCTTTCAGCTGGTCCTCCTTGACAAGCACCATGTTGGCCTGAGCGTTGCCGAGTACTCGCTCCAACTCCATCACCTCGGCCGACTTGATCGTCACGTCCATCTCGTTGACCAGCGACTGATATTGGGTCGAAGCGGCGTTCATCAGGTTGAGCGTGTCGTCGACCTTCGTCCTGACCGCCTTGACGATCTGTTCGCGCACCCGCGTCTCGATGAGGCCGGTCGTCTCGGCCCGCCCACGCACTGGCTTGGCCGAACAGACCAGCTTTGCCAGCGCGTCCGAGCCGAGCCGTGCACGCACCGCCCCAACGATCGGGAATAGCGGGCGCCAGGCAGCAGGCAGCGCATCCGCGCTTGCGCCCGACAAAGGTCCAGCATCGATCTCGTTCATACGCGTCAGATGCCGGCATTTCTCCTGCAAGTCGGCCCCGGAAAAGTAAAGCCGCCCGGTGATCAGGTAAGCCTCGATCGCGGCTGCGTATTGTCGCCCGACGAGGGCGGCGAGTTCTTCAGCGTTATCGGTCGAGACCGGGGCGAAGAAGCGGTAGCGGCTGAGATAGATCTCCGCCCAGGCGAGGCGGCGCATCAGCACCGAGGCGTCGTCGGCCGAAAGCGGGATGACCGGAAAGCCGACGCTGCGGCTGCCGCCCGAGGGGGCAGATGCCTCGCCGATCACCTCGCCGGCGAAGGGCAGGCCGAAATCGGGCTGCGTCGCCTCGTGACTCGGTTCGACGGCGACGGGGCCGGGGGCGAGCAAGCTGAACCGGGTCGTTTCGGGCGTCGCGTTCGAGAGCGTGGCGTTCCAGAAGCCGTCAAGTTTTTCCGATGTGTAAGCGCGCTCCAGAATCGATGCGCCGCCGGCTTCGCTGGCCAACACGCAACTGACGATGACGAATAACACGATGTCTCGGAAGCTTGTCATCGGCAGTACCACACCCTGTCGGCTGCGCCTGCCTGGGCGCAGATGCCGGTCGCAGCGCCGTGCGCCTTCCAGTCCGCCTTAATCTTGGTGAGATCATTGAATGCGCGCTGTGCCGCGTTGTCGGCATGAACCTCGGCATCCAGTCGCCAGAAGGGCTTTGCCGGATCGGTCGGGAGCAGCACCCCGATCATATTGATGTGGAAGGCGGAGACTTTGAGAAAGTCCTCAGCGCTAGCGACGGTCTTGCGATTAAGATTGGCGTATTGCTCAGGCGTTACGTTGCCGAGCGCCCGCTTGAACTCTTCCTCCGAAACTTCGACGGAGCGCAGCATCTGCGTCGTCTTCGCTGCCAACCCGTCGAGGATTGAGGTGTTGGCGACCAGCGTCGCGCCCGCACCGCTCACCGGTCCGAAGATCTCCGCGAAAATGGCGCGGATCGCCTTCAAGTGCGTGTCGGCCGACTTAATCTCGACGCGGCGCAGCGCGATGCCCGTTTCGAGGTCTGACGCCCGACTGACGAAGCCACTCAGCGCGCCTTGCAGCGTTTCGAACGAGGAACGGGCTTCCGGCGGCGGCTGCAGGAACACCGAGCGCGCATAGCGTACGGCCTCACTGCGGGCGATGTCCTCGACGGCGGCGCGTGTGAGTGCCGATTCCGGGCAACCGGTTACGCTGCCGAGGTCGGTCAGCATCTGCGCGGCATGATAGATTTGATCCATCTGTCGCACCGTGCCGAAGGAGCCGCTGGTGGTGAACTCGGTCTCGACGCCGGACAGATAGTCGGTCAGGTATTCGCGCGCGAACTTCACCATCTCGCACTGCACGCCGGCGGCACGTTCGCGAATGTGGCGGCCGTAGAATGAGGCGCCGACGAAGTATTTCTGGTCGGGCGTCGGTTCGAACCGCTCGACGAAGAGCGACTGGATAACGGTATCGTATTCACCGCACGCATAGGTGCGTTCAAGGCATGCGGGGTCGGTCTGCAGGTCGCACTGCGATAGCGCGGGGCCGCAGATTTGCTGGGCTGCAGCGGGGTCAATTCCTTCGCCGTGCACAAGAAACGCCGCGACGATGATCGCTCGATTGAAGATGTACCTCTTCAACATAACGACCAAAGGAAAATGCACAAAAGCCTCCCCCACCGTCGAAACGGCGGCCTCATTGCTCTTTACTGGCAATATGCTAGCAGGCTACTTTTGGTATTTGTTCGCTACAGCGGAAATTGGCCGCCGAAGGCGTGGCCAATTCAAATTCAGCTTCGCTTTAAAATGCACTGCTAAAGTAAGATAGAACGGTTTGTCTGTCGATACACGTGGCTTTTCGCATTCCGTTACGGAAATGCGTGCCTAAGTGTTGATGCAGTTAACGCATCGTAAAGAGTTGTCTTTTCCGCTCTCTTGGCCCCGTCCAAGGATCGTTCGGCGCCCACGGTTCGAATGCGGGAGGTCACGATCTGGCCTTGGGCCCTAACCTCAACCAATCTGCGCGGGCTGCCAGGCAGCTAGTCCAAGCCTGTGGCGGGCGCCCCAAAAACGCACCATACGCCTGCCTTCTTGGACGCTTCAAGCGGACGCACCAGAGTGGTGGGGGCACTGAAGGCAACGACCGCAAAGGACCCTGCCAGGCCCGGCCATTCAGTGCGGGTCCAGTATTCGGTTTCGCTACGTGCGAGCGGCGGCAGCTTGTATTGCGCGAACGCCTCGCGCTGACTTGGCCAGTCTGCCGAATCGAGGCTCGTCAGTTCCGCCATCGTTGGAAGCTCCCAGCCCATGTCGCCGTGCGGCCCGCCTTGCCCGAGCGTGGCGCAGTACCCCATCGCATCGCTCAGCGTTGCGGGTTGATCAAGCCTGTCTAGCCGGGCAACAAGGCAAGTGCGTTGGTCGACGAAAGCTTTGCCGTCATGTTCAGCGAGCAACCAGAAATTTTGATCACTCAGCGGCTGGCGGGCTTGCTTGTGCACGATACCGCAAGGTGCAGCTTGGGATTGTGACGCTGATATGGTTGCAAAAAAGGCAAGCCCTATGCTGAAAGTCGCAAGAGTGGCGATCCGATGCATGCCTTCCTCCTCCTTGGCCGCGCGTTCGACATGGCAATCGGAAGCGTACTTGAACCGGCGAATAATTGAAAGTTCCTGCACTTGCCGGGTTGCCTTGTAAATGATCGAAGCATTGGTCCACCAAGCGAATGCGTGCAGTAATCCTCGAGCCGAACACCGATCGCTTTAACCTTTCATCGACCAACCGGGAGTATTGGCTTGTGCTCATATGCGCCGAACGATCAATTCTGGTCTGGAAGTAATCCTCGGTCGTTTCTGCGCCGTCGAGCCAGAGAACAAGCTCTAAGAGCCTGACTCGAAACTCGGTTACGCACGACGCGGAGCTGCCATGCGGCGAAGCATGAGGCCGATCGAGGCGATGAAGATCCACGCCTCAGCGCTGGCGATGGTCGGCTCGAAGTCTTTGGCGAGCCGGCGACAACGTCCCAGCCAGGCGAAGGTTCGCTCGACGACCCATCGTCGTGGCAGCATCTCAAAGCCCTTGGCTGCGTCGGAGCGCTTGATGATTTCGATGGTCCATGTGCCGAGATTGGCCAGAGCCTGCGACAGTTTTTCTCCGGCATAGCCGGCGTCGGCGAACAGATGGCGCAACCAGGGATAAGGCCGTCGAATGGAGGCGATGACGCCGACTGCCCCATCCCTGTCCTGGAAGTCGGCTGCGTGCACCCTCAGCCCGACCAAGTGTCCCTCGCTGTCGGTAATGATATGGCCCTTGCGGTCTTTGACCTTCTTGCCGGCGTCGTTACCGCGCAAACCGGCAACGTCCGTGGTCTTTGCCGATTGGCTGTCGATGACACCGGCGCTCGGGCTCGCCTCGCGACCAGCGCAGGCGTGCCGCAGCCACCAAGTGCAAGTTGATGGTCTCCACAGCCCGTTGTCCCGCCAGGCATAGAACTAGCGTTGAACCGTCGAAACCGGCGGGAACCGGTCGGGCAATGCCCGCCATTGGCAGCCGGTCCAGGCGATGTAGAGAAGCGCGTCCACGACCGCCCGAAGTTCTGTCGTCCGCGGTCGTCCCGTTGTCTTCGTTCCCGACAGGAACGGCTCGATCAACGCCCATTCCCTGTCCGTCAACGCGTTTGCATGTCGCTGCCCCGCGCGGCAATATCGCCGGCGGGCGGTCTCCGTCCAACCCATGTCGTGATCCCGTTCGAGTCTAGACAACTCAAACGAATCACAACGGACGGGGCCACTCAACCGCTTCCACCCCCCTCGGCATTCGTCTCCACAGTCGATCTCGGCCAGCAGTGTGCGTTGCCGAATTGGAGGTCTTTCGACCGCGCATGCTTGGTTGAATTCGAGCCTTGCCGCCGGAGGAAAAGGTTCTTGCCCGTGCCGTAACCAACGGTTGCAGATGATAATCACTTTGAACAGCCCGGTGGGACGGCATCGCTGTCAAAACCGGACATCGGACCCTTTCCTTAGGCGCAATAACTTTGAAACAAATCCTGCCGGCAAGCGTTCCAGCATAGCGGGCGGGTTGCCGGAGGACCCAATGCCCGACGATGATATCGTCCTTCCCCAAGACCACGACGCTTCGCTACTTCGGGAGGAGGAGTATTATGTCGTCTGCCCGGCGTGCGGCCAGGCGTTCGATATCAGGTGTATGGCAGAGGCGCTTCATCACAACGAGCTGGGCCACGAGCCCTACGACCTCGACTCGTAGTCGGCAATTACCGACGGTCGTCGACGAACGTCAACCCTGATCGAGACCAACACCGAGTTCTCGCTCATCTGGCCGGCGTTGCCGTCCGGTCGGCCTACAACGAATCCCGGTCGCCAGGGCGGAGCTTCGCCGGCACGCTATGTCGTGACAGACACCTTGCGGGCTTTCAGCGACGACTTGATTGCCGTTGCGGGCGTTGTCGGTGCGGTCGTGGCCGCCACTGACCGGCATGGCCGTCAGTGGCCGGGTTCTTAACCCAGGCGGCTTGCTCCACCGCAACATGTCGCCCAGTTGCCTCGCGACGCTCCGAAGCAGACCTTTGCCGGCATCGGGGCCGGGCGGAACATGTGATCTCCATAATGCGCACCAACCGGAGCCTATCGCGATTGAAATTGCTGATCGGCGAACAGGCGCTCGTTGCAGAGAAAGGTTACGATCGATCGCGATGCCCGCGTGCCTTCACGCGAAGGCACATGCTACGCGTCTTGGACGGGCGGGCCGCCTGTTGCCGAGAGCGGACGGCAGGTGAAGCGCGCTTGCGATGGCCCGAATCTGACTTGCTTCACCAGTAACCCGGAAGACGCCAGGGACGCGCTGCGCTGGACGCGTGCCCTAGCCGTCGAGCTCCCATCTATCGGACGGCGCCGCACCCTTGGGCTGTTCAAAGGCGCTTGCATCTTCCCTGCGCCGACGCTGGCAGTGTATCCGGAGCGTCAACCCGCTGAAGTCCGGTTGCGCTTTCTCAGCCGAGTAATCGCCGAATTGTCGACAGTGATCACCCCGCCGCAGTCAATCCGCACAGTGAGTTTGTTCACCCCGCGATCGACGCGGGTGACGTCCCCAACAAGAACCACTCTGTCGCCGGCCCGGACTTTCGGTGGCGGATCAATCGTATAAGGATGGTCATACGAAGGAATGCTCACCCTGGCGCGCCCACTGGGGAGAATCGCGATCACGATACCTGCCAGCGCCACCTCATCGCCGACCTCAAATTCGCGAGGCATGTTAACGTGCAGCATGGTCTTCCTCCCGATGCCTTCCTAATTCACGCTTTGCTAAATTAATGCCCGGCCAACCGGGTTGGTTGCTTGCAATCGACTTCGTACGGTTCCGCACAATTCCAAGCTGGTATGCACTCCCAGTTGGCCTCGGATCGGCCTTGTGCGTCAAAATTCTGCAGAAACGGTTTGACCTTCAGGATGACCTTGGCGCGCCCGCCACACGGTAGCGGAGCGGCGGACTTCATCGCAGTCCGGCGATGGCATAAACGCTGAGCGTGAAGCGGAAATGAATGTTTCGCGTTCAGGTACATCGTTCTGGCAAATTCGAGCAACGCCACGCCGGAAGCAGGAATCGTGTGCTGCTCCCAAGCTCCCTCGGAAGGCAAGTTGACCACCCGCCCACCGTTAGTCTAGGTCCGGCCGGTGCGTTCCAAACGTCATAGAAGCCGGTCGATGGCTTTACTGCCACGCGGGTTATTGGAGCCGGATCATCGATGCTGGTGTCGTGCGCCTACGCGCACGTCAAGTCGGTTTCATGCATGGGACCTTCAAGGCCAGCGACGTCATCATCGAGCAATGTTCAGCCAAGCCGTATGTTGTTCGCAATCGTTGCACATGGAAGGCTCCGATCGGGGTGACATCTCAACACTAGGGCAACCGGACAGACGGTGGAAAACGGCCCCAGCTTCAAAAGCTAGAACAATGCCATAAGCCTTGTGCCCTTCTTCGCGCCAGGCTTCGAGCTATTTGGCGAGCTATCCTGAGTTCGGCCAGCGTTGGTTGCCACCAGCCTCGCTGCCGTTCCGGTAATCCGGCAGCACGCCGAGCGGGCCATGTTCTAATCAATTCAGCCAACGTCGCCGGACGCCATCGGCCCCAGACGTGGTCGACGTTCGCCTCGATCAAATGCGGATAGAACGCTGCTATCTGCGAGGCGTCGACGAGTTCACCCGAAATCTCGGTGAAGACCACGATACCGTATTGCTCCGTTGCCACGGCACGGCCAAGCCGGGGTAAATCGTCTGGGGGCAGTGGATAGCGACGTCGCCTGCGTTCGGCATACCGCAATCTGGCGGCTTTATATTCCTCGGAATCTTTGGACGCTTCTCGTCGCCGTTTCCTCTCCTCCGGTTCTGCGCGGCCTGCGGCCCTTTCGATGCTTGGCCAATGGCGCTTCAACTCCTCGTACGAGCGGAAAGGCACCCTCCAGGCCCGCAGTTCGTCGTCCCAGCTCGCCCATGGAACGGCTCGCAGTTCCTCAAGAACCGTCCGCGAATAAGGCGTGCGAATGCGCAGGTCGTCCGCGACTTCCAGATACCGGCTCGACAGGGGATCGAAGGCGAAGGCATCCCGTCCCTTGCTGTCATCATGTGCTGCTCGCAAATCCGCCTCTTGCGCAAGCCAGCGCTGGATCCGCCGCTCTGCAGTCTTTCCTGGCACGAACCAGGTTCTGCGCTCGTCACTCCACCTGGCGCGCGGGAATGTCTGTCGAAACCGCTCAACCGCCGCACGATCGTACGGAAAGCGCGCTTCGGCACCAGGAGCTGTCTGCGGTGCAGCAGGGGCGTCGGATTTTTCCATCAGATTGCGAAGCACAGCATGCGCGCAAACAACGCGGTGCAGCTCATTTGGGTCCAAGAACATCAGAACGCATAGTTAGACCTGCAAGAGGAAGCCGACGAGGCGATCGGTGAAGGCGCTCCCGCCTCACATATGCCGCTACGGTTGACCAGGATCCGCGCAACCTCCAACGTGAGAACTTCACGTTTGTGCTCCGATTGGCACCGGGTCCTGACAGCATCGTGCTTTCGGTTGTTCTGTGGTTCCTCGACCGACAACAGGACGGCGAGCCCGCGTCGCCGGAGGATAAGAACGACGCGGGCCGATCGGAGATATCCGATCTGGCAGCAAAAATATGAGGGAAAGAGTTTGCTGCGTGGGCAGAACTTTTCCTGCGCGCCGGTGTTCCATCGCGTGAGGAAAAAAGCCCGCCGCACAGGTTGATGCGGCGGGTCGATCAAACGCTGTTGCACCGAGCGGGGGGTCGGACATGCCCGGTGCGCGCGGACCACGCGAACTTTAGATGCACCAGCTGCGATGCGTCCACCAACCGACGGTTGGAGTTTCATTCCGAGAACTGTCTCACAGTGCGAAGCGGGCAAGTAGTTTATCGGGAACCCAGCCTTGGCACAGCACGTTGCTCAGTCGCTGACCTTCGCAAAGGAAGCGAAAGACATATCTCGCGAGGAAGAGCAACGCGGCACCGAAAAAGTTTTCTTCTGGGGCGCTGCAATCGCCCTTGTCCTGTTTGTGTCTTTGGTTACCATCGCCCTCGTCGGAAGGGCCTGGTCTGTTTCGACAGTAGGATTGGATCGGCGGGTGCGAGGTCTCGGTGGGTTTTGGGGCGAATGCGGGCTGTTGTACCCTATGAGCCGCTCCCATCCGCCGTTTGTCGTCTCGATCGCCGGTCGAGCCACAATGCACTGAATTCAGAAGATTCATCGCGGGTCACCTGCAGCAAAACTGTCCCAATCCAATCCGATCGGCTGTCCTTTGCTAGAGACGAAAAGCCACGGGCGGACGCTACAGGCCTAACTTTTCCCGGAGTGCACCAATGCGTTTAGAAGCTTCCGCCTTGCTAAGGCCGTCGGCATAGGCCTCAGGGTCGTCGGCCTGTTCGGCCAGAGTTTTCAGATATGAGGCTTGTGCGGGAGTCATTGGGTCATCTCCGCTGACCCAATCTTCCGGGTCTTTTCCGACATTTGCCGATGCCTCGATTTTTGGGTTGTGCCGGTCGCCCATGGTCAATCTCCCTTGATTGATCAGCACAATGAGAAACGATCATGATTTGTTCCGCCACATTTGGTAGGCTCTCTCAGGCCGTTTGCAGGGCTGCTCGTCACCGACCTGGTCAGTGTGTGGGATCGGTCGGAGTAACGTCGACGCTGGCCGGGACCCGGACAACACGTCGACTGCGGCTGGATGGTGGTTCCCGCGCCGGACTGGCAGCCATATCCTGCTCTGGTCGCCAACGGCGCTGACAGAGCCTCCGGTCTCAAGATATCAATTCTTTGCGGGAAGGGAGAGACTCGGCGTGCCTCACTCAACGGTCGCAACCAGCAGGGGTTGCCCTTCGCGAATCGAGACCCCCCGCCCAGCATTAGCGATGGCCTGCCGCTTTAGGTAGTTTGTCTCATCCCATCGGCGGACTTCGATATTGGCGCGGATCATGGAGATGCCTGCTCGCCGATCAGGCGGGCATATTCCGCCTCCGGCTGGCCATATGAGCTGTTTGCCAAGGTGATGAGACCAGTTCGATCACGGAGATGACCTCGCCACGATTTGACCTGATCAGGCCGCGGCCTTCCAGCATTTGAAGTGCCACGGTGACGCCCGGCCGTCGTACACCCAACATGACCGACAGGAATTCATGGGTAATCGGCAGCCGGTCGCCTTCTATGCGGTCGTTGCACATGACCAGCCATCTTGCCAGCCGTTCTTCCAGTTTCAAACGCGCATTGGCGAGGGCGGTATAGCTTGCCTGGATCCACGCGTAGTGCACGTACCGCAGCAGAAAAAGCCGCAGCGTCGGGCTGTCGGAAAGCGCCTTTGTGAATGGCTCGGCGTCCATGCTGGCAACCTCGGCATCCGCTTGAATGTAGCAGTCGTGCGGCGATCGATCGCCGCCCATGATCAGCGCCGAGCCGGTCATGCCCTCGAAACCAATGACTATAACTTCGGCGTCGACCTCCGGCCGGAGTTTCGCCACCATCGAGCCGATCCCCGTCTCAAAGAAGTAGACGGCCTCGATAGCGGCGTTTGCGGTTTCGAGCTGCGTCCTCAATGGCAGAAAGCTGCTGTGAAGGTGAGGGCTGAGCAATTGAAGGTCGGCCGGAGACATGCGCCGCAGCAGTTCGTTTCTGTATACAGGCTCTGGGCTAGGAATTGGCTGTGGCGCCCGATCGCGGTCTTCTGAGTTTGCGACGCCAATTTTGGAGGTGTTGGGGCTGCTCATGGCTCCCTCCCGAATTGGGGCGGAAGCACGATGCTCGCTCACAGCCGGCGATGCCCTTAATGTTTATCACCGATCAAAGCAGAGTACGGCTTTCAAACCGGCGAGTCCCGAGAATTATTCGTCGGTCGATGCGGCCTGTCCACCTCTCCAGGCCTCTGCGGCCCTGTCTCATAGCAGAGGAACAACCGCACTCGCATCCGTTCGGCACCGCCAGAACCCTCCGGCTGAATGTCTCTTCGGTGCCGCAAATGGAGATGTTGCATGGCTCGATCCGTAGAGCACGTTTTCAAAGACCATCTGAGGCTGCGTTCCGCCGGCGATCTCGAGCAGAATCTCAGGCACAGTTATGCCGACGTCGTTCTCTTGGCCGCGAATCCGAATCTGGTGGGCCATGATGCCGCGCGCGTATCGTCCAAACACCTGCGCGGCCAATTGCCCGAAGGGGAGTTCAAGTACCTCTCAAAACAGGTTCGCGGTCCCACACACTGCTGATCTGGTCTGGCATGGTTGGAAAATGCCCCTGCTTTCGAAGCAATCGCCATCGATGAAAAAGGCGGACCGTTACGGCTCGCGGTTCCCGATCCGCGTATTTTTGCTGCTCACAATTCTGGGTCTCAAAACGAGCTGATCGCGAGCCAGTCAAGCGCGGTCGTGACTTGGCCCAAGCGCAAGTGGTTGTCCCGCTGACGACGCAGTATCTCGAGCATCTCACCCACCAAGCAAGCGAGCTTCGGGCCCTCCCAAGGGCTGTTTTCGACGAGGCCCATCATCTATTGGTGCAGCCAGCGTCGCGGCCGTGAATGTCTGAGTTACAAGTTGGCCGGCTGGATTGGCCCTCAACTTCCAACCCATCCGAGACGCGGCCCAGCAGCGCCAGATCGGAAAGACGAAAGACGCCAGCTTGCTCTGCTTTTGGACCAATTGGCATGACGCCCCTCGATGCAGGCCCAGCCGACAGGGCCGAAACTAATTGGGCGCTATTACAGGTTCAAGCTGGGGACAGCCGATCATCTTACAATCTCGTGCTCATGCCGGTTCGATATCCGTTTGGCAGAAGTCTTTGCCGATGAAAAGCAGCGGTTCGTCTGCACGCTTTGCCAAAGCATAGGAGAGGCAATCGGCAAAATTCAGCGCCGCCGGGTGGTGGCCCTTGCCGTAGGTCAGCCAACCCTGGGTCGCAAGATCAACCAATTCGGAGTCGACAGGAATGATGTCGGCCTCGATTTTGCGCAGCCAAAGATCGATCTCAGCCAACGCGTGTTCGCCGCGCCTGCTGACCAGCACCATGCGTACCTCGAGCACGCAGGTTGCCGGGATCAGACGGATTGGATCGGAGACTAGCGCTCGTTCCAGCCTTGCTGCCTCAGGCTCGCTCCGAAGGATCGCTACAACAGCTGAGGTATCGATCACCATCAGTTAGGGATTCCATGCTCGTCATACCCGATGATCTCCTCGTCGCTGCGACCATCCAGTTCAGGCAATCGTGCCACTCTTTCTCGGATGGCGCGCAATTCTGCCAGCAGACGCTCCTGAGCGGTCTCTCCAAAGCCCAAGCGGTGCAAGCGCTCGCTAAGGGCCTGATGAATGGCTGCTGTCTTACTGATACCCTGGCGGCGTGCGAGTTCATCGGCGAGAGCAACGGTGGCTGGATTTTTGATGTTCAGGGACACGAGAAACTCCAAAAATCTACCTTTCTGGCAATTTCTACCAGAGTTCTCTACGCTCTTCAACATACCTGCTAGCCTCGCCTACCCGCGCCGGATTGACCACGACAATCGCCAGGCCGACGCCTGCCAAGCGGCGACCGCAGTCTCCCGAAGCTGCCTGTCGACTCCAATCCGACGACGGCCGGCGAGGAACTCTACCGGGGCCGCGGTAAAGAGCGTTCCGGCAGCGGTCCATAGAGCGTGAAAGCAGTCCCTTCATCCTGTCAGACGCACCTAACGAGGCGCTGATCCTCCGTCGCGATGCCACCTCTTGAATATAGCCGCCTGTTCTGCTGGAGCGGCGATGGCCAGTCGGGCACCGGGTTGCTGAGCTGTCGCGGTAGCGGCACCGCATCTCGCAAGTCTCTGCACGTCATGCCACGATCGCCGGTTTTGCTTGTTGCAAGGCCGGCGCTCCTGCCTTTTCTAATGATCCCCGACCGCGGCAAGAACAGTTCGTGGCGAGAAACGGGGACCCGCATGGCGACCAACTATCATGCCAGTAAGGGAGCGGTATCGCGCGGCGCGCGCATGCTGCGCACCGCCCTCGGCCCGGCGGTCGCAGGCTTCCTTGACGATCCAGCCATTGTCGAGGTGATGCTCAATCCCGACGGTCGCCTGTGGGTTGACCGTCTCAGCGAAGGACTCGCTGCAAGCAATGAAACACTGATCGCGGCAGACGGCGAACGGATCGTCAGGCTGGTCGCGCACCATGTCGGTGCGGAGGTGCATTCGGGCTCGCCGCGCGTTTCGGCTGAACTGCCCGGGACCGGTGAACGGTTCGAGGGCCTTTTGCCGCCTGTCGTCACGGCCCCAACATTCGCCATCCGCAAGCCGGCAGTCGCGGTGTTTACGCTTCAAGACTATGTCGCTGCCGGCATCATGACCGAAGGCCAGGCTGACGTCCTGCAGCTTGCCGTGGAGACACGCAAGAACGTGCTGGTGGCCGGCGGTACATCGACGGGCAAGACCACGCTGGTCAACGCGCTTTTGGCGGAGGTGGCTAAAACCGCCGAGCGCGTCGTGCTGATCGAGGACACACGCGAGTTGCAGTGCGCTGCGCCCAATCTTGTAGCGCTGCGCACAAAGGATGGTGTCGCCTCGCTGTCCGATCTGGTGAAGTCATCATTGCGGCTTCGGCCCGACCGCATCCCGATAGGCGAGGTACGGGGCGCCGAAGCGCTCGATTTGCTGAAGGCCTGGGGCACCGGCCATCCCGGCGGCATCGGCACCATTCACGCCAATTCTGCCATTGGCGCACTGCAGCGACTGGAACAGCTCGTACAGGAGGCCGTCGTCACGGTCCCGCGCGCGCTGATAGCCGAAACCATAGACCTCGTCGCCGTCCTCGCCGGCCGCGGCTCCGCGCGCCGGCTCGTCGAAATCGCCTTTGTCGACGGGCTCGATGCGGCCACCGGTGACTACCGCACCCTGGAAGCAAATGTCGAGACCACAATGACCGTGAATCACCACTCGCCCTTTGGAGCTTCAGAATGACCCCGATCCGCTTCAATTCATCGGCTATCCGCAAACTTGCCGTGGAGCTGTCGTATGCGACGACCGCCGCGATCATGACGATTGCGCCCGCCCATGCTGCCGGCTCCTCCATGCCCTGGGAGGAGCCGCTTCAGCAAATTCTCGAATCGATCGAGGGGCCAGTCGCCAAGATCGTGGCGGTGATCATCATCATCGTCACTGGCTTGTCGCTCGCTTTCGGCGACACATCGGGCGGATTTCGCCGGCTGATTCAGATCGTCTTCGGGCTGTCGATCGCTTTCGCGGCAAGTTCGTTCTTCCTGTCCTTTTTCTCCTTCGGCGGCGGGGCGTTGATCTGATGGAGGAGGAAGTCCGTGGCTTTTTCGCGCCGGTGCATCGCGCGCTTACTGAACCGATCCTGCTCGGCGGCGCGCCGCGCGCCGTCGCTATCGCCAACGGCACGCTGGCAGGCGCGGTCGGGTTGGGTCTTCGTCTGTGGATCGCGGGGCTCGTCATCTGGGCGGTCGGGCATCTCGCCGCCGTCTGGGCGGCAAAGCGCGATGCGCAGTTCGTCGACGTGGTTCGCCGGCACCTGCGCTATCCCGCGCATTTCGGCTGTTGAGGTTTTCGCCGTGATGAACCTCGCGGAATATCGAAACAAGAGCGCCAGCCTCGTCGACTATCTGCCTTGGGCCGCCCTGGTGGCGCCGGGCGTGGTGCTCAACAAGGACGGCAGTTTTCAAAGAACGGCGCGTTTTCGCGGGCCGGACCTGGACTCCGCCACGCCGGCGGAGCTGGTCGGCACGACCGCACGGCTCAACGGCGCGCTGCGCCGGCTCGGCTCCGGCTGGGCGATCTTTGTCGAAGCGCAGCGCAATTCCGCCAGCGGCTATCCCGACAGCCGGTTCCCGGATTGCGCATCCGCGCTTCTCGACGTTGAGCGGCGCGAACAGTTCGAAGGGTCCGGCGTGCTGTTTGAAAGCAGCTACTTTCTCACCTTCGTGTGGCTGCCTCCGGCCGAGGAAGCGTCGCGAATGGAGAGCTTGCTCTACGAAGGCCGGCAAAAGACCGGCGTCGATCCTTGGGAGCTCCTGAAGAGTTATGTCGATCGCACGGACCGCGTGCTCAACCTCATCGAAGGCTTCGTTCCCGAAGCTGACTGGCTCGATGATGGCGAGACGCTGAGTTACCTGCACTCAACAATTTCGACCAAGCGGCATCGCGTTCGCGTGCCGGAAACGCCGATGCATCTCGATGGCTTGCTTGTCGATCAGCCGTTAGCCGGCGGGTTAGAGCCGAGGCTTGGCGATGCGCATCTGCGCACACTCACTATCATCGGGTTTCCGAACATGACCTTCCCGGGGATTCTCGACGACCTTAATCGGCTTGCCTTCCCCTACCGCTGGTCCACGCGGGCGATCATGCTCGACAAGACCGACGCGACGAAGCTGGTGACGAAGATCCGTCGCCAGTGGTTCGCCAAACGCAAATCGATCGCCGCAATTTTGAAGGAGGTGATGACCAACGAGGCGTCAGTCCTCGTTGATACGGACGCCGCCAACAAGGCGGCCGATGCGGACGCGGCCCTGCAGGATCTCGGTTCAGATCAGATCGGCGAAGCCTATGTCACCGCCTCCGTGACGGTCTGGGATGCTGATCCGTCAATTGCCGACGAAAAGCTGCGCCTGATCGAAAAGGTCATTCAGGGCAGGGATTTCACCTGCATCGCCGAAAGCGTCAACGCGGTCGAGGCTTGGCTCGGCAGCATCCCTGGCCACGTCTACGCCAATGTCCGCCAGCCGCCGATCTCGACTCTGAACCTCGCCCACATGATTCCACTTTCGGCGGTCTGGGCTGGACCGATTGAGGACGAGCATTTTGGCGCCCCGCCGCTGTTCTTCGCCAGAACGGAAGGCGCCACACCGTTCCGGTTCAGCCTTCACGTCGGCGATGTCGGCCACACCCTCGTCATCGGCCCGACCGGTGCCGGCAAGTCGGTCCTGTTGGCGATGATCGCGCTGCAGTTCCGACGTTACGAGCACAGCCAGGTTTTTGCCTTCGACTTCGGCGGCTCAATCCGCGCGGCCATTCTCGCCATGCATGGCGATTGGCATGATCTCGGAAGAAATGCCGGAACTGGGCAGGGGGCTGACGATCCGTTGCCCTTGCTTACTTTGGCCGATCTGTCGGACGACGTTCATACCGTTTCGCTACAGCCGCTCGCCCATATTCATCATACGCCAGAGCGAGCCTGGGCGGCCGACTGGATTGTCGACATCCTTCTGCGCGAAGGCGTGTCCATCACGCCGCAGGTAAAGGAACATCTGTGGTCGGCGTTGACGTCGCTGGCCTCTGCGCCCGTCCACGAACGGACGCTGACTGGCCTGTCCGTATTGCTGCAATCTTCGCCGCTGAAGCAGGCGCTCCTTCCCTATTGCATCGGTGGCCCTTATGGCGGCCTGCTCGATGCCGAGCACGAGCGGCTGGGCGAGGCTTCGGTCCAGGCGTTCGAAACCGAAGGCCTGATCGGCACAGGTGCAGCGCCCGCCGTGCTCGCCTATCTGTTCCACCGCATCGAGCAGAGGATGGACGGCCGGCCGACACTGCTGCTCATCGACGAGGGTTGGCTCGCGCTCGACGACGGCGGTTTCGCTGACCAGTTGCGCGAATGGCTGAAGACGCTGAGGAAGAAGAACGCCAGCGTGGTCTTCGCCACCCAGTCGCTTTCGGACATCGACGGATCGCCAATCGCACCGGCAATCGTCGAAAGCTGCCCGACGCGGCTGTTCTTGCCGAACGAGCGCGCCGTCGAGCCGCAGATCACAGAGATCTACCGACGCTTTGGTCTCAACGATCGCCAGATCGAGATCGTCGCCCGAGCGACACCGAAGCGCGACTATTACTGTCAAAGCCGCCGCGGCAACCGCCTGTTCGAGCTGGGGCTTGGTCCGATCGCGCTGGCGCTCTGCGCCGCATCGTCCAAATCGGACCAGGCCGCGATCGACCGGATAATCGCCGGGGCGGGGCGAGACCATTTCCTCGAGGCCTGGCTTACGAACCGTGGTCTCTCCTGGGCGGCAGACCTCATTCCCAATCTCACTGGCGTGATCGACCAATCCACAAAGGAGCTTCCCTCATGAATTCCGTTCTTGCAGGTCGGCGTATCCGTCGCATGGCGGCAGCCGGCGCAATCGTCGTCGCGACGGCGCTGTCATCGGCACCGGCATCGGCACTGATCGTGTTCGACCCAAAGAACTACGCCGAGAACCTGCTTTCGGCATCGCGTGCGCTGGAGCAGATCCACAACCAGATCAGCTCGCTTCAGAACGAAGCGCAGATGCTGATCAACCAGGCGAAGAATCTCACCTCCCTGCCAACCTCGCTGCTTGGCCAGATCGAGGCCAATTTTTCCGAGATGAAGAGCCTGCTCGGCGAGGCCGACAAGCTGGCCTATAGCGTCCAGGAGATCGAGAGCCAGTTTACCTCCACTTACGAGAATTTCGGGTCGGAACTCTCCAGCCAGCAGCTTGTCGACGGCGCGCGTCAACGCTGGCAGACCTCGGTGTCGGCCTTTGAGCATTCGCTGAAGACCGGCGCCGTCGCAGTAGACAACATCGCAGAGACACAGGAGCAGACGAGTGCGCTGGTCAGCGCCAGCCAGTCGGCTGTCGGCGTGCTGCAGGCGACGCAAGCCGGCAACCAGCTTCTTGCCGTGCAGGCCAAGCAAGTTGCCGATCTCACTGCGATGCTGGCCGCACAAGGACGAGCCGAAGCTCTTGAGCAAGCGAGAAGGGCGGCCGCACAGGAGCAGGCGCGGGAACAGTTCAGCCGTTTCATGACGGGCAGCAGCTACAGTGCGTCATCCGTAAAAATGTTCCACGACTGAGGCGAAGACCGCATGGATCTCAAGATCGCCGCCCGGATAACAGCCGTTCTTGCCCTTGGCGCCGCCATGACCGCCGCCTCCATGGCGCTGCGCGGCGGCGGCTCGCAGGACGCGTCCTCCCCGCGCTCCGCATATCCGGGCGGCGAGCCGGCAAGCGTCGAGCTTGCCCGATGCCGGGACATCGGAATTGCGGCGATCGATGACGACGCCTGCAGGAAAGCCTGGGCGGAAGGCCGCCGACGCTTCCTGCGGCCATTCCGCCCGATCATGCCAAACGTGGCTCCGCCGACCGAAAAGGGCCCGACCCGGCTGCCGCCGCTCCAACCGCCAACGCCGCCTTTCGCGGAAGACCGGCCCTATCCCGAAACGGTGGCGCCATGAACGACACCGGCGTCATCGATCGCTTCCTCGAGACTTTCACTCGCTACATCGATTCAGGATTTGGCCTGCTCGGTGGGGAAGTTGCGTTTCTCACTTCGACCCTGATTGTGATCGACATCACACTGGCCGGCCTGTTCTGGGCATGGGGTGCTGATGAAGACGTGCTGCACCGACTGGTGAAGAAGACGCTCTATATCGGCTTCTTTGCCTTCATCATCGGCAACTTCAACCGTCTTGCCGGCATCGTCTTCGAGAGCTTTTCCGGGCTCGGCCTGAAGGCTGGAGGCTCGGCACTTTCAGGCTCGGCATTGCTGCAGCCGGGCCGCGTCGCGCAAGTTGGCATCGATGCCGGCAATCCAATCCTCGAGGCCGCCAGCCAGCTGATGGGCTACGTCTCGTTCTTCGAGAATTTCGTCCAGATCGTAGTGCTGATGATCGCCTGGGCGATCGTACTGATTGCGTTCTTTCTTCTGGCCGTCCAGATATTCGTCACGCTGGTCGAATTCAAGCTGACGACGCTTGCCGGGTTTGTGCTGATACCCTTTGCGCTGTTCAACCGGACCGCCTTCCTTGCCGAAAAAGTGCTCGGCAACATCGTTGCCTCCGGCGTGAAGATACTGGTCCTTGCCGTCATCGTCGGCATCGGCTCGGGCCTGTTCGGCGAGTTCACCCAAGGCTTCGGCGCCGAACAGCCCACAATCACGGATGCGCTGTCGCTTGTCCTGGGCGCTCTGTCGCTGATGGGACTGTCGATCTTCGGTCCCGGCATTGCGACGGGGCTGGTCTCCGGTGCCCCGCAACTGGGCGCAGGTGCCGCTGTTGGCACGAGCCTCGTCGCTGGCGGCCTTGGCGTGGCTGGCGCTATGGGTGCTCGCGCCGGATTGAGCGGCGCGGCAGGCGCACTCAATGGCAGTGCGCGTATGTCGGCAGCAGCCGCACGCCGCGGCGCGCATTTGGCCGGCAGCACTTCGGCCGCCTGGGAACTTGGCGCAGCGACATCTGGAAGAGGTGGTGCAGGCTCGGTCGCCGCCGGCGTGGCGGGTGTCGCCAGGGCCGGTGCCAGCGCTGCCGTTCGACCGGTGAAGCAGGCCATGTCGCGCGCCGCCTCGGCGCTGTCCGACAGCTATGATGCCGGCCGCTTTGCGGCTTGGAGTGCGACGAGTGGAGAGCGATCGTCGGGAACGGCTTCCTCGGGTGACTGGTCGGCCTCCGACACCAGTTCCGACGCCCCGCCCGCATGGGCAAAACGCATGAAGCGCAACCAGGCCATGGGCCACGGCGCCAGTATCGCCGCCCATTCGGTCCACTCAAGTGATGATGGGGGCGGCTCGATGAATGTTTCCCTCGATCAGGACGACCGCCGATGACCCCCTTAAGACGCCCTTTTGTTCGTTACGCAAAAACGCCTCACCCCGAGACGCCATATCAGCGTGCAGCCCAGATTTGGGACGAGCGCATCGGCTCGGCTCGCGTCCAGGCGAGAAACTGGCGGCTGATGGCCTTCGGCTCTCTCGTCCTGGCCGGCGGTTTTGCATCCGCATTGGTCTGGCAGTCAACGCGCGGCTCAGTGGTTCCCTGGGTGGTGGAGGTCGACAAGTTCGGTGAAGCGCAGGTTGTCGCTCCGGCCGTTGCCGACTATCGGCCGACCGATCCGCAGGTCGCCTGGCATCTGGCCCGCTTCATCGAACAGGTCAGAAGCATTCCGGCCGACCCGGTCATCGTCCGCCAAAACTGGCTGCGCGCCTACGACTACACCACAGACCGCGGCGCCATTTCCCTTAATGATTACGCCCGGTTGAACGACCCTTTTGCCAAATTGGGCAAACTCCAGATCGCCATCGAGGTTTCCAGCGTCATCCGTGCTACCCCCGATTCGTTTCGCGTCGCCTGGGTCGAGCGCCGTTACGAGAATGGCAACCTGGCCGGCACCGAGCGCTGGACCGCAATCCTCACAATCGCGATTCAGCAACCCCGCGACGCTGACCGGCTCAAAGCCAATCCGCTTGGCGTCTATGTCAACGCCATCAGCTGGTCGAAGGAGTTTTCATGATGCGTGCAGCACCAACAAGAACATCGGCGAGACCGGCCACGCGCAATGCGCCCAAGGCACGTAGGCTTGCCCTGACACTGCTGTCGGCAACGGCGCTCGCCGGCTGTGCATCGAAGAAATACATTCCGCCGGAAATCGCCTACGACGATGCGGTGCCTGCGGTGCGCAGGCTCGACCCGCATGGTCCGGTCAAAGTGGTGGAAGTGCCGAAACCGCTTCCGCTGCCTGGTCAGTTGAAACCAGTCGACGCTACGAAGGTGAAGCCGGAGCCGACCGATCCGAAGCAGCGTATCAGCCAGGCGAACGAGGCAGCGAGGATGCAGCCGGTTCGCGACGGGTTCGTCAATGCCATCCAGCTCTATCCGTGGAGTGAGGGCGCGCTCTACCAGATTTATGCCGCGCCCGGCCAGGTCACCGACATCGCCTTGCAGCCGGGCGAACAGCTTGTCGGCTCCGGGCCTGTGGCCGCCGGCGACACGGTGCGCTGGATCATCGGCGATACGCAAAGTGGGGCAGGGGAGCGCCAGCAGGTCCATATTCTTGTGAAGCCGACACGGCCGGATCTGCAGACCAATCTCGTCATCAACAGCGACCGCCGCACCTATCATCTCGAGCTGCGCTCGACCGAAAAGACCTACATGGCTTCGGTCTCCTGGCAGTACCCGCAGGACCAGCTGATTGCGCTGCGGCGCCAGAACGCGCAGGCTTCCGCTGCACAGCCGGTCGCGTCCGGCGTCGACATCCAGAAACTGAATTTTCGCTATCGCATCGAAGGCGACATGGCGCCCTGGCGGCCGCTTCGCGCCTTCGATGACGGTGCAAAAGTCTATATCGAGTTCCCGTCGGGCATAGGGCAAGGTGAAATGCCGCCGCTCTTTGTCATCGGCCCATCGGGCGGCTCGGAGCTGGTCAACTACCGTGCTCGCCAGAACTACTATGTCGTTGATCGGCTGTTTGCCGCCGCTGAATTGAGGCTCGGCGACAAAACAAGCGAAAAGCGCGTCCGCATCGTGCGCACGGACGGCAAACGAACCTCGCCCAGCACGAGGCTGTTCCGATGAGCGACCCTGCAAATGCACCCAACCAGGACATTCGAGCGGAACTGCGCCTTCGGCCCGAACCGGCCAGGGTCACGCGACTGTCGCGCAAGGTGCTGATAGGCGTCGGTGGAGTTCCCAGCGCTGCGATCCTCGGCACGTTGATTTGGGCGCTCGACACCAGACAGCGCGGAACCGAACAGCCGCCCGAGCTCTTCACCACCGAAAACCGCTCAACGGCCGACGGGCTACAGAAGCTGCCGAAGGACTATGCAGGTGTTCCGCAACTCGGCCCCGCGCTGCCTGGCGATTTGGGCCGGCCGATCTTGCGCGCGCAGGAGCGCGGCCAGCCGATTGGGGCGTCCAACGTCAGTGGACCGCGCGCCGATCCGGAGGAGCAGCGCCGACTGGCCGAGATCGAGGCCGCACGCGTGGCGAAGCTCTTCACCGATACGAACACGAGACCTGGTCCCACACGACAGGATCCTGGCGGCAGAGTCATAGAACCGGACACCCAATCTGGTCTGATTCCGCCGCTGGGGCCGCCACCGATCGATCCTGGCGCCGCGCAAAACGTGCAGGATCGCAAGCTGGCCTTCGTCAATGCCGAGCCAGACCGTCGCACAGTCAGCCCCGATCGGCTCGCCAAGAAGGCCTCGCCCTATGTGGTGCAAGCCGGCAGCGTCATTCCAGCTGCCCTTATCACCGGCATCCGCTCCGACCTGCCCGGCGAGATCACCGCTCAGGTCACGGAAAATGTCTATGACAGCCCGACAGGATCCCATCTCCTGATCCCGCAGGGTGCGAGGCTGATCGGCCAGTACGACAGCCACGTCGCCTTCGGCCAGTCGCGCGTGCTGCTGGTCTGGAACCGGCTGATCATGCCTGACGGCACCTCGATCGTCCTGGAGCGCCAGCAGGGCGCAGACGCTGAAGGATTTTCTGGGCTGGAGGACGAGGTCGACCGTCATTGGGGCCAGATGTTCCGGGCCGCAGCACTCTCGACATTACTGGGCATTGGGACATCGCTTGGGTCCAGCGACGACGAAAGCGAAATCGCCAAGGCCATCCGCGAAAGCGCGCAAGATTCGGCCTCCGATATGGGCCAGCAGCTCATGCGCAATCAGCTCAATGTCCAGCCTACGCTCACCGTGCGGCCCGGTTTCCCGGTTCGCGTGATTGTCAATCGCGACCTTCTTCTTGTGCCTTACGGCACGTCAAAGGATCCATCATGACCAAGCTGAAACTTTCCGCCATTCCCTATGACCGTCCGGTCAAGATCACCGTCGAACTGCCTGCCGCCGTTCATCGCGACCTCGTTGCCTATGTCGATTATGAACAGTCAACATGTCTTTGTCTCATAAGCAGGAGGTGAACAATGCCTGATCTGAGGCTCGGTCGGCTGCCGAAGGTTGGTGTCGTCCGCATGACGATCATCCTGCCGGAGCCCCTCAAGGAGGAACTCGATCAGTATGCGGCCGAGCACAGCCGGCTCTATGAACCCGTGGACACCGCTGCCCTGATTCCGCACATGCTGGAAGCGTTCGTCGGTTCGGATCGCGGCTGGCGCAGCCGTAAGGCGAAGACCGGCCGTGCCCGTCAACGAGCGGCGTCTCCAGCCAGCAGCACGACGCGAAGCGGTGCTGAAGGCGATGGCCCCGCCTGAAGCTGTCCTGGTGGCTTCACCCTAAGCGGAATATCGGTTCCCACCCTAAGCGGAAGCTCGCTTGCTCCGGGCCAATTCACGGCCATCACCCGAAGCCGTCATCCAGTTGGTCGAGGCTGTGGGTTGGCAATGGGGTGGTAAGGGACGTTCGGCGAAGATGGGTTACACGCCAGGGACGCTTCGGAACAGATGGCGAATTTCGTTCCCTCCTTCCCTGAGCTTCGAAGTTTGTCGCTGCCTCCCCGGCTTTTATCGTGCTATGCTGCTAGTGGCCTTCCTGGAAGGGAAACGGAAATGTCCGGCATGTCAACGTTGACGCGGACTTTCATTGCCGCTGCTCTTGTCGGCTGCGCGCTCGTCGTGTCGTCTGCCATCGGAGCGGGAGTTACCGAGGATGTCGCGACGGGAACGCGACTCGCGGAATTGCTCCGTGCGGGGCGACGTATCATCTCGAACTACCAGACGCTCATCAATGATCCTGCTCTTGGCGACAAGCACCTCGACGGTGAGCGCATTACGAGAGAGGCCATCGCCGAATACTCAAAACACACCGGCAACGACCCGCTTTCCGGCGAATTGACCGAGCGCGACCGGCGTCTGCTTGAAGTCCAGATTGAGGCCATGCGAGAGGTGGTGGACGAACAGCAAGATAACATCAACCGCGCGGGAATCGCATTCAAGGGCTTCGTGCCAGCCGTGTTTGCGCGTCTGATGAATGACAAGTTCAGCGCCAAGGCCGGCAACGAAGCTCGGGTGCGCGTGACTGCGCCAGAGCAACTCGTGCGCAACCGCAAATCGCTTCCGGACGCCTGGGAAGCACAGATCATCGAGAGCGTCTTGCTGGATCCGCAGAGAGCGAAGGGAGCCTACACGGACGTCACAGAGGCGGATGGACGCCCGGCATTTCGAATGCTGCTGCCCGAATACTATACAGGCTCGTGTCTTTCCTGTCACGGCGAGCCCAAGGGCGAGATCGACGTGACAGGATATCCAAAGGAGGGCGGCAAAGCGGGCGATCTGGGAGGCGCGATCAGCATCGTCTTGTTCAAATGAGCGCTTTGGAACAATCACCGCACCAAGTGGAGGCCGTATCGGCGCCGGCGAGGCCACTTGCGCGTAGCTTCGCCAATCTACCGATTTCGGCCCGCATAGCTGCGCTGACAGCGGCCGGCCTTATCAGCCTCATCGTATCGTCCATCTTTCTCACGCAGGCACTTTATCGCAGTGCAGATCGAACCGCGGAGACCAAGGCATTTTTCGATGTCGCATCCACTGCGGCTGCGGCCCACGTAACATTCGGCGAATTGCGCTACTGGCTGACTGATTTGTCGGTTAGCTTGTTGATGAATTCCCAGCGCAATGCCGAGCAGGCGCGCGAGCGACTGCTGACACATCTGGACCGCCTTTCGAAATCATCACCGGATGCGGTCAGGGAAATCCGCGTTGAGATCGATTCCTATGTCAAAACGGCGTTACGAGCGGCAGACAGCTATACTCAAGACAACCGCATCATCGGCAACACTCTCCTCGCCGAGGCGCGCACCCACAGCGCAAATGTGGATGCCGCGCTAAACAAACTCGTCGAACGAGCGAGCGCCGAGGCAGAAGCCGCTCGCAACGAGGTCGTAACGGAAACCCAGAAAACGGCGACGACCGCTGCCGTGCTGGTGGCCATCGTGGTGATGATCGGGTCGCTTCTCACCATCCTTGTTCTTCGCTCGATCGTCGGCCCGTTGCGGCGCTTGAACCGGGTGATCGGAAATCTGACGGAAGGACGCTATGACGTCGAAATACAGGCAGAGGGAGGCGACGAGCTCGGCGCGATGGCGCGGACGCTTCGGCTTTTCCGGGCGAGCGCAATTGAAAAGCAAAGACTGGAAGATGAGGCGGAGCGGCAAAGACGGACGATCGCAGCGGCACTCGAGGCGATTTCTGACGGATTTGTCCTGTTCGATTCGGAGGACAAGGTCCTTCTTGCCAACAGCAAATACTGCGAAATCTTTCCCGGCAATGAGCGAGCTACTCTTCCTGGGCAAAGCCTTCAGGATATTCTGAAAGGACGCTTGGCGAGCGGGCACGTCGACCTTGAGGGCGCGTCGCCGGAGGAATGGATTGCGGAGAGGCTGCGCATCCAGAAGGATCCGGCAGGCTTCGTCCACGAGGGTCGCTTCGGAGAACGCTGGGTCCGCGTCAGCAAACGAAAGACCCCTGACGGCGGGACCGTCGCCGTTTACACCGACATCACGGAACTGAAGCAGAGAGAGGTCGAACTCGAGCGGGCCAAGAGCCATGCTGAAGCGGCAAATGAGGCCAAAAGCAGCTTCCTCGCGTCCATGAGCCACGAGCTACGCACTCCACTGAACGCGATCATTGGCTACAGCGAGATGCTGATCGAAGAGGCGAGTGACGAGCAAATGAACGAGTTCGTCCCAGATGTGGAAAAGATCGCCGGGGCCGGTCGCCATCTCCTCGCGCTCATCAACGACATCCTCGATCTGTCGAAGATCGAGGCAAATAAGATGGAAAATTTCCTGGAGACTTTCGACGTCGCCGACTT
Source organism: Mesorhizobium sp. M0898 (assembly GCF_040319695.1). Lineage (NCBI taxonomy): Bacteria > Pseudomonadati > Pseudomonadota > Alphaproteobacteria > Hyphomicrobiales > Phyllobacteriaceae > Mesorhizobium > Mesorhizobium sp. M0898. Next base: position 113,718 of record NZ_JAMYOE010000007.1, read on the forward strand.
GTTGCGCGATGTCCAGGCCACAGTCGCGCCACTGATGGCGAAAAACAGAAACAGTTTCGTGCTGGACCTCGCGGGCGACCTTGGGAAAATGCATTCGGACCAGACGAAGTTGCGTCATAACCTCTTCAATCTACTCAGTAACGCGGCCAAGTTCACCGAAGTGGGCCGTGTAACGCTGGCGGTTCAACGCAACAGGACATCGGATGGAGACTGGCTAATATTCATAGTGTCGGACACCGGGATCGGGATGACGCCAGAGCAACAAGAACGGCTCTTTGACGCTTTTACGCAGGCAGACGCGTCCACCACTCGCAACTATGGCGGAACGGGATTGGGCCTTAGCATAACCCGGAGTTTCTGCCGAATGATCGGAGGCGTTGTAACGGTCAAGAGCGAGTTCGGAAAAGGCTCGACCTTCACAATGGAGATTCCAGCCGAGTGCAACGAGGAATCTAGCGAGCAGCGACCCGCCGAACCGCTGTCGTCCAGGCCGTCGGACAAGGCGGTTCTGATCATCGATGACGAACCTGCCGCCCGAACCCTTATCGCCAGGGCCTTGGCAGAGGTGGGACTGGCGTCGATCGAAGCAGCAAGCGGCGAGGAAGGAATAGCCGCTGCGCGAGCGCATCGCCCTGTCGCAATCGTTCTCGACATTATCATGCCGCATCAGGACGGCTGGTCAGTGCTGCGCTCGCTGAAGAGCGACAAGGAGCTCTGCGAGATTCCAGTAATCCTTGCGACGATACTTGCAGATCGCGAACTCGGCCTCTCACTCGGTGCGGTCGAATACCTGACGAAGCCGATCGACACGCGGAAGCTTGTTCGAACGATAGAGGCTTGCGGCAGTGGCAACCGCGATGTGCTTGTTATTGATGACGATCAAGCCTCGCGCGATTTCCTTCGGCGTATTCTGGTCAAGAAGGATTGGCGGGTTCACGAGGCAAGCGATGGCCTGCGCGGCCTCAAGCTGATGAAGCGGTTGTTGCCGCGTCTGGTCCTGCTTGATCTGCTGATGCCCGAAATGGACGGATTCGAGACCTTGAACGAGATGCAGCAGGTGCCCGAACTGCAGAACATTCCGGTCGTCGTCGTGACTTCCAAGGATTTGTCGGCGGACGAGCTCAAATGGCTTCGCGACAGGGCGGTCGCGGTTGTGACCAAGGGCGCAAACAGTCGGTCTCAGTTAGTCGAGGCCCTCGAGCGCCAGATATTCCCACTTGGATCGACAGGTGCCAGCATTGCCGATCCCGGAACCGCCCCCATGGCTGAAGGAAGCCGAGGATGACGAGGATCCTTCTCGTAGAAGACAACGAATTGAATCGCGACATGCTCTCGCGGCGGTTGTCGCGGCGTGGGTTCGAAGTCCTGATTGCGGAAAACGGACAGTCGGGCGTGGAACTCACCGTTTCGGAAAGGCCGGATCTCATCCTCATGGATATGAGCTTGCCGGTCATGGACGGGTGGGAGGCGACCCGGCGGATCAAGGCTGATCCGGCCACCTCCGGGATCCCGATCATTGCGCTTTCTGCGCACGCGATGGCCAGCGATCGCGAAATGGCGCTCGAGGCCGGCTGCGATGACTACGATAGCAAGCCGGTGGACCTGTCGCGACTTGTCCAGAAAATTGAACAATTGCTCGCCGGGGATCGATGAGGCCCAGGCCAACGGTTTGAAAACATGACTGCCAAGAACAAGTTCCAACGCCATGCGATCGCCGTCCATCTGGCACAGCAGCTCGCCGGACCGGCGCGGGCAATCTCAGGATTTCAGGAGTTGCTGACCGAACAGGTGCAGGATCTCGGTCTGGTCCACATGACACCGGATCTGGAGAAGGTCAGCGCCGCTGCTTGCGAATTGAATGGCCTGATCGACAGCTTGATCTATGGCAAAGCCGACAATCAGAACCGGGCAGGGGTCGAGATCGAGGCGAAACTGCGCCACGACTTGCGAACGCCGCTCAACGCGATCATCGGCTATTCCGAAATGATTCGTGAAGAAGCCGAAGAATTGCACGAATACGCGCTGGAAGAGGATGTCAGGGTGATGCTCGCCGCGGCGGCCGAGTTGTTGGCGCATGTCGATGCAATCGCCGGCCTCTCGCGCGCACCCGACAGCGAGGAACCGCGGACCACGGATCAGGCTGAGATCGATGCGGCAGGACTCGAACGGGCACTGATCAAGACGGAGCACCCCGTAAGCTCCGGCTGTGGCCGCATACTTGTCGTCGACGACATCAGCAGTAACCGCGGTCTCCTCTCCCGCCGCTTGCAACGTGACGGTCATCAGGTAGTCACTGCCGAGTCCGGTCTGTCAGCGCTGGCTCACCTTGCGGAACACGAGTTCGACCTGGTTCTGCTGGACCTCCTGATGCCGGACATGAACGGCATCGAGGTGCTCTCACGATTGAAAGCGGAGCGCCGATGGCGGCATATCCCTGTCATCATGATATCGGGGTTGGACGAAGTGGACGCAGTGGTCCGCTGCATCGAGGCGGGGGCCGACGACTACTTGCCTAAACCTTTCAATCCAGTCCTGCTGCGCGCCCGGATCAACTCGAGTTTGGAGAAGAAGCGTTGGCTTGACCGCGAGCACCAGTATCTTCAGCGCATCGAGGTGGAGAAGGGGCGGGCTGACTCGCTTCTTCATGCGATCCTGCCCGGTCAGATCGTGGCACGGCTGCATCGGGGCGAAGAGTTCATTGCCGACCGGTTCGATGAAGTGACCATTCTTTTTGCCGATATTGTCGGTTTCTCGAGCATAGCGGCAAGGTTGCCGCCGTCGGACCTGATCAAGCGCCTCGACAGGCTATTCGGCACGTTCGACGTCTTGGCGGAGAAGCATTCCGTCGAGAAAATCAAGACCATCGGAGACGCCTATATGGCTGCGAGCGGTGTTCCCGAACCGGCAGCTGACCATGCCGACAGGATCGTGGCACTCGGGAAATCCATGCTGGACGCGTTGAAGCCCTTAGCTTGGGGTAACGATAGCTTTCGGATCCGCATTGGCGTGCACACGGGACCGGTGATCGCGGGCCTGATCGGCCGGCATCGGTTCGTCTACGACCTCTGGGGCGAGACCGTGAATATTGCAAGCCGGCTCGAGTCCCAGGGCGTGGCCGACCGCATGCAAATCTCGGAGGCAACCAAGCAGGCCCTGCGCACCTCCTGGAAGCTCGAACCGCGCTGTAATCTAGAACTGGCAGGTGTCGGCAGGATCGAAACCTATCTCGTTCAACACTGATCGGAACAATGTCTGACTGCCCTTAGGGAAATTTCGCGAAGCGATGCTCTGGGTCGCAGGGATCGGCGGTGTGTGCTCGGACCGCCGGCGCTCCGCAGCGTGGCATCAAAAGCGGCCCCTGGCCAGTGCAATCACTAGGGTTAGCCCTGTGACGAGGGCTACATCGCCACACCTGCTACCCGAGATGAGATAGTGGGTTTGAGGAGCGCTACCGCCTTTCGGCTTCGGCTATTCCAACACGGCATGCGTTGACGGAAGGGAGAGTGTGAGTTTGAAGACGCAGACTTCTCAGTGGCACTCCGTCTGGCTTCAACCTGAAAATGTCTCAATCGATCAACGCTCAGCAGTGAGATTCGCGGCAAGTGGTCTCAAGACAGTCAACTGTCAGCGGCAAGCTGGGTCTCGAGATCGCCTTCTGAATTCGATATCAGGCGAGAGAACACTCGTTAGTCCGAATTGGCGGGCGCGGAGGAATACTGGTTTTTGCCTGTTGCCCTTGCTCGGCCCCGCCAATGCGATCCGTCGGGAAGTTTAGCCGATAATTCGCCTTGAGTCAGTGCGGCGACAAGTAGAGAGCAATCGAGTTCCTCAAGGAACGGAACCTTCAGGTCACTCTGAGCTGCCATCCGAAGCGATCTCAATCTTGCTGTCTTTTCGCTACGTTCGGCATGCTCAGCCTCGGCAATGACTTTCGCGGAGCGGATAAGCTTTCTATTTTCCAGCCAACACATGTGTTCGATCCTGCGAAATTTCTTCTTGGACCTTGCCGCAGCTTTTCCGCGCGGATTTGCGCGGCGATCAGCCCAGTTCGGATCCAATCCCGTTTTTCTGCTCGCCAAGCCTTCTCTGGCGCCAATACGTCGTCTTGCCCTCTCTCTTCGAGGTTGTCGCCCTTCATTGTAATGACTCCGGTTGATTGGTGATGGTGCCGCTCCCGCCAAACGGCGCGGGCCGTCGGCTGGCAATAGCGGTCGGGCCTAATCGAAGTCTCGCAGACAGTTCCTATTCGCGCTAAATGATACGAAAGATCTTCAGCCCGGATTGAGCCTCGCTCACCGGAGGCCGCAATTCTAGCTGTTGACGAACGCCATCAGCAATTCCGGTTCGGGTACGGGCGCCCGTACTACATTCAATTGACCTCGGTACCGCCGTTCGCCGGCCCCGATTACAAAGCCGCTGGCGATCGGTACTTCGCCGTTGGCGTCGAGTTGGGCAAAAATGTCGGCGACAGGGAGATCCAGCGCCAGCTTGAGATCTAGTCGTGCATCATTGTTTGGTCCGATCGGCAACTGACGCTTGACGAATTGCTGGAACGAAGCATTGAAAGTCAGGATCTTCTTCGATGACGCCAAGGCAAAAGCGGGCGAGGGGCAGGCAAGCAATATGGCATTGATCGTCCTGATCGATGCAAGCTTCCGCAGGGCCATGTTTTCATCCGTCAGCCCGTGTATGCAAGCCACCCGAATCGCCGATGTCAGGTTACCAGTCTTGGTCGGGCTGTCGGCGATCTCCTCGATCAGCATGCCGATTGTGCATTTCCTACTTTCAGCCATCTGCTTCAGAGATATCCAGAAAGCCTTTTCCAGACGAATGCCGCGGCGTATGCCGCCACGCGCGACGACCCGGAATTCCAGCCCGAAATCCTCTTTTGTGATCGTTAGAAGCAGCCGATCACGATTGATGGGAGGAGAGGTGGCGCTAGCGCTCACTCATGGTCTCCTGACGCGCCTTGTTGATCGGCTTTAAAAGGTAACTCAGAATCGCCTTGCGTCTTGATGTCTACTGAGCACATTATGCCCGGGATGGTTGAATAAGTCTCGCCATCCCTCGCGAGCGTCGATTTGTCCGCCGCGACACGAACCTGGTAAAAGGCTCCCCCGTTTTTCTGATCGACCAAACTGTCGGCGATCATGCTAGAGACCTTGCCTTCGATGCCGCCGAAGATCGAGAAGTCATAAGTGGTGACCTTTATCAGCGCCTCGCGGTGGTCGGGACGAATAGACGACATCGCGTAGCGAGACCCACACTTCGATCAGCAAGGTTTCGTGGGTTGGCACGATGTCAGCCACGAGCAGCAGGCTGGACGAAGGCACCGACGTCCACCCGACAAAAACGACGAAAAGCGCTCCCAGAACGAATATGGACGCCGACGCTCAAAGCGGCGGACGATCTTCTCTGGCAAGCATTCTCCACGCCCCCTTACCCCGCTTCTAATCGATCTTGCGGTAATAGACCTTGCCGTCAGGCTGCTCTATGCGCCGGTAGGAGGAGCTTGGGGCAGGGGGCACCGCTGCTGCGATCTTCCTTTTGGGCGGGCGTGGTGCTTCGACGATACTGCGTTCGGTCGCTTCTTCACCACCGAGATCGCTGACCGGCTCCGCCGTGGCGCTGGTCGTCTCAACAAAAGGCTCCGCCACGGTAGAAACGTCGTCGTTGACCAGCGGCAAGTTCTGTTCTATCCGAGCAATGCTGCCGTTGATCTGGCTGAAGCTACCCTGCAGTTGATTGTCCAGTTTTTCGAACCGGCTTTGAAAGCCGTTATTGACCATGTCGAGCCGGGCCGCAATCCGTTGCTCGAACGATCCGAGCTGTTCCAGCCTCCCTTCGACAGAGCGCAGGTCGTTGATGCCGCGGAAGAGATAGACCGCGGCTATTAAATTTGCGGCTGTGATCAGCAAGGTGCCTGCAGCAACAACCCCGATCATCCTGGCATTGCTCGGTTTCCCAGCGACAGCTTGCTCTATAGCTTGGGTCGCCGGCCCAATGCCGATCGCCGGCATGTCCGGGTCGCTAATCATCGTCATTGGACCACCACCTTTGCACCGACCGAGACGCGCCTGAAAAGATCGATCACATCGGTGTTGGTAAGACGAAAGCATCCCGATGTGCCGTCGAAGCCAACGCCTGAAGGGTCGTTGGTGCCGTGTATGCGATAAAGCGTGTCGTGCCCGTCTCGGGATAAGTAGAGCGCCCGTGCGCCGAGCGGATTGTAGGGACCGGCCGGCACCATCTCCGGCAGCTCCGGCTGGCGCGCGCGCATTTCTCTCGGTGGGCGCCATTCCGGCCATTCGGTCTTCGCCCCCACTTCCACGGTGCCGGTCCAGCCAAATCCGTCACGCCCGACGCTGATTTGATAGCGCAGCGCCTCACCCTCTCGGGTCACAAGATAGAGCGCCTTCTCCTGCTTGCGGATAATGATCGTGCCCGGCTGTTCCGCGGTTTGGAAAAAAACGAACTTGCGCAGGCTGGGGCCCATGGCTGGCAGCGGCGGCTGGTCCGATAGCCCGGATCGGGCATGGGCGCAGTCCCAGGACGATGCCGCCAATGCCAGGCCCATGATGCAGGCGCCCGCAAGCGTTGGAACGAAGCGATATCTACCGGGCAGTGTCATCGAGCCGCTCTTTGAACATCCGCTTCAGATCCTTGTTGAAGCGTGCCCGCCCGTCCACTTCGGAAGGCATGATGGCTCGGTTCAGCGCATCGGTCAGCAGCGCATTGTCCAAGGCAACCGATTTGATGTGCGGTGCCTTGAATATCTTTTCGAGTTCGCCGCGCGAAAAGTGATTGCCGAACCATTTGCTCTTGTGCTTGTTGGCGACCAGCGTGATGTTCACCGAATTGCCGCGCAAATCGCGGATCTTCTTGTAGAGCCGCTTGCCCTGCCGCAGCGAGGCGACGTTGAGCTCGAACACGATGAAGATCGCGTCGCTCGTGGAAAGCACAGGATTCTGCCAGGGAGTTTCGATGTTGGGCAGGTCGATGACGATGTCATCGAAGCGATAGGCGACGAGGTCCAGCAGCCGGAACACGAAATCTGCGCCCTGCGGCTCGAATGGCAGTTGCGGCCTTTCGAAGGCGTACAGCGTCAGGCCGGACGGGCGCGAGAGCTTGATGACATCCATCAGTTCGACATCGAGCCGTTCCGGCTGGCCGATGATGCCGGCAAGGTCGAACTGGTTGAAGAGGTTGAGATAGGCGCCACAATTGGCGCTTTGGAAATCGAGGTCGACGAGGCAGGTCGAAGCTGCACGTTCGGTGGATTTCGAGGCCAGGAACTCCGCCGCTGATAAAGCGAGCGTCGTAGCGCCGGCGCCGCCGCTAGCGCCGATAAAGGTGATGATGCGGCTCTTGGTGCCCTGGTTGCCGGTGTCGTGGAAGGTGACCGCGTTCAGAAGCTCCTTGGCATCAAGTGGTTTGTGCAGCCAGTCCGAGGCGTTCATTCGCACCAGGATGCGCGTCTGTTCAGAGGTCAGTTCGTCGGAAACCGCAATCAGCGGCACGGCCGCCCACAGGGCGCGCCCTTCGATAATGCCAGGCTTGCCAAGCAGCTCGCCATTGGCAAGGTCGAGGATTACGATGCCCGGCCGCGTGTCGGGGGTCGGGCCTTTGAGAAAATCATCCGTTTCGGAAATCCGGACGTCATAGATCGCCAGCGCATCGAGCCGCGTCGCCACGTCATGCTTGAACTGCGAATCAGACGAGAACAGGGCGACCTGCTTTCGTTTGGTTGGGAGAACCTTCGTGTTGATGGCGTTCATGGTGATGTGCTCTTCAGGTCTTCGCCCGTAACCGTGCTTAGCATGGACGGCATGGTGAGGTTCGCAAAGCCCATCAGCCCTTGCAGAAAGAAGAACTGAAAGGTCACGTTTTGAAGACTTACGGTGATTGTTGGCACCGGTCCGCCCAGCCGGGTCTGATAGCTCAAGCCAGTGGCGCTGTAGGTGACCACCACGTTATCGCGGCGCAAGCGCGGAAAGAAATGGCACATCCCGGGCCGTTGATTTGCTGCGAGTGGGGGACAGGCATCATCGTTGGTGTTTGCCGTGTCCCCGCGGAAGATACGGCTGAAGTTGGCGGCATTGAATGTGCCGCCGTTGGTGCAAGCTCCTGTGCCAGCAGTATATCTGCAGACGAAGGGGCCATATGCCGCGGCAACGACTGGCGCACCCGGCGTCGTCGTCGGCGCCGCAGTTGCAAGGGCCGTCGCAATTGGGTCTGAAATCGAGGCCAGCCGGGCGCCGAGTTGGACCGCCTTGGTAGCAGCGTTCCATTGGTAGAAGGCGTGACCGAAATCGATGAAACCGAGGACAAGGGCAAACAGCAGCGTCGAAACGATGGTCATTTCGACCATCGCCGCGCCGTCGTCCGAATCCGCAAAACGCTTGAACATGGTCAGAACCGGATCAGCCGCTCCTCGTGAGAGCCGTTCAACGTGATCGGGCCGATGCCGATGATCGATAGCATGCCGACCCCGCCGTACGCCAAGGTACCCGCAGCCCTGACGATACAGACCTGCGCGGTGGTTGATCGATATTGCGCGACGCCGGCAACCACAGCGTCATGGCAGGAACCGGAGGCGGCGATTGTCACCGTCACATTCGATTTCTGCCAGCCGCTGACGCGTGCACTGCCTGTTCCCGCGGCATTGCCGAACACAGCGATGTTTGCAGCGATGTCGGCGCAGTTGATCGCCGCAAGCCCCGCTTGTGTATACAATTGGCTGTTGCAGCGCGCGGCGAAGCGGCTTGCATCTGAAAGTCCGGCCTCCATCAAGAGTTTTTCGTGAATCAGATTGCCGAACTCGAACACGCCACCCGCCAAAATCAGCATCAGCGGCGTGATCAGCGTCATTTCGATGAGCACTGCACCGCGTTGATCGCATCGAAATCTATCGAGATGACGCAATAGCATTCCAATCATCGCCATCACCGGTAAAGCTGAGCTTCGTCGCGGAGGAAATTGTCTAGCGTGCCCTGGCCGCCACCCCCAGTAACGTCTACCAATTCAACCATCACGGATGCGTCTTCCGATGGCGACGCAACCGGTTCAGTCAGTAAAAAGCTTCCAAAAGCTTCCACCGGCAGATCCGTGCTGTGGCCGGACAGATCGCTGCCGGCAGCTTGGAGTGCATTGCAGTTCAGGATCGCACCGTAAATCAACCGACGGTCAACCGTCGTGACAGGGGGTTGGCAAGCTGCCGACGGGGTTCCGATCTCTCCACCAGTCGACGCCATGCCTACCAACCCGGCCGATATCTCGTAACGGTAGACCTGATAGCGCGTCGGCTTGGTCGTATTCCATGAAGATGGGTAGGCAGCGGAACCAAAGTTGGTGCTCCAGTAACCAGAGAAATTCCAATTTCCATCGCCCATTCGGCCGCCGAGGTATGGAGTGGTCGCGTCGCGTGGAAGGCCCATTGTTCCAGCTTGGGTGAATGAAAGTTGATTCATGGAAGGACATTGGTTTGCGCTTCCTCGGGTCTTGATTGCCCCTTTGCGGACGTTCGCGGCTGGACCGTATTCAGCACTATTGAAATGGTTGCCGCTGGCTGCAATGCCGAAACGAACATTGAAGGCGTCTTGCACTGGGCCGGCGTTCTGGCCAGTTTTCGTGCTAACGTTGGCGGAACTGTAGCAACCAATCGGCCTTGATGTTGCAATCGTCTGAGCGAGGGCTTGAGCACCGTTCCCCACACCGGCCGGAGGTTCGAGGAAGCCGAAGTTACCAGGGCCAGCGGCAGCCCCATTTCCGACCTTCCTCAGTTCGATCAGTCGACGATGTACAGCCGGGTTGGAGACGGCCTGCTCAAGTGTGAATCCGCCCGCTGCATTCGTGCCGTTCACCGTCTCGTAAGGGTTGCACATAAAAACCGGCGTGAAATCGCACACGCCGGAAGTGAAGCCCGCCACAGCGACTGCGCCGACATTGAAATTGTTGCTGGCGCTGGATGACAAGAAGGAAGCCGGGAAGATTGCAGCAAACCCGACCGGGGCTACAGTGACTTCAACAAAACGGGCAAGTTTGGCGTCATTCAGCTCGTCGGTGATCACATTGGCCGGCACAATCGGGAGATTGTCGGTGGCCGGCAATGAGCGAAGATATCGGCGGGTCACTCCGGCGGAAGCGAGCGTTTGAGGAGGGCCGGCGGTCGAGAAGGTGTATCGATTGCGTACCAGCGTGGCGATCGCCCTATCAGCACGGCTGATGGAGTCCGACGTCCCATCCAGCTCAGCCGCGCCTGCCAGGGCAAACGCATCAGCCCCCTTCTGCAGATCGTTATGCAGATTGTTGAGCCGGCTCATGTCGATCACCAGCAGAGAAAATCCGATGATCGCCGGCAGCATGACGCTTACCAGTATCAGCGCTATTCCCCTCTGATCGTGCCAGAACGCGCGAATAATACGCAGCATGGCCTTGCTCTTTTTGCTCCTGGACGCCAGGATTCCTTGTTTACCTGACGCGCTGATCCTTCTGTTCAATCCGCCGTGTCTTGCGGCGTCCCGACATTGACCGTGATGGCCGGCGGCGGCGGTGGTGGCGGTGGGAACTTGTAACTCTGGGCAAGAGCAGCAGCGCGCGCGCCATCCCCTTCAATAGCGGTCTTTTTCGACGCCGGATTGAGCGGATCGACTGTCTGCAGAAGCGAATTGTATTTCTGGGTGTCGCCTGCGGCCAGTGTCACCGTGTCGTAGCGGTTTAGATAGTCGGCGCAGCCCGTCAGCCCGCTGGCACACAAAAGCATGATCAACATCCTATTTCTTGACATAGATCATTTTGTCCTTGGATTTCAGGTCGAGCATGTGGCCATAGGGGCCGACGACGCCTTCGCCCAGTTCATATTTGCGCACCATGTCCTTGGTTACTTCCAGTTGGCCGAGCACGAAAAATTCCGGGTCGTTGGCCGGCCGTGTCTTGTCGAATGGGGTCGCCAGTTGCTCGCCGGGTTTCACCGGGCGCACGATGTGCGGGGTGACGATGACGACCAGTTCGGTCTCTTCCTTCTGATTGCTTGAATTGTGGAACAGCGCGCCGACGATCGGCACTTGGCCCAGCCATGGCACCTGCCTCTGGATTTTGGTATTCTTGCTGGACAAGAGCCCGCCGACGGCGAAACTCTGGCCGTCGCGCAACTCGACGACGGTCGCCAGCTTGCGGGTGGTGAAGATCGGGTCGCCAGCCGGCGTGAAGCCGTTCAGGTCGCTTACCTCCGGCGCTAGCTTGATATGGATCTTGTCGTCGTTGAGCACGATCGGCGTGAACTGCAGATTCACGCCGAACTGCTTGTACACAATGTTGATCTGGCCGTCGCTGTCGAGGCTGCGGATGGGCACTTCACCGCCGGCGTTGAAGCTGGCCGGCTCGCCGGAAAGCGTGGTGAGATTGGGCTCGGCCAACATGCGCACGACACCCTTTGCCTCAAGCGCCTCGATGATCAGATCGACCTTGATGTTGCTGTCGATGACGCGAGTGATCAGCGCCGCGAACGGATTGGTGTTCGAGAGCAGGCCAGTGAGCAGACCGCCCGGTCCGAGCACAACGTTATCTTCATCGACGGCGGCAATGCCCGTTCCAGTTCGGGTCGTTCCGCTGTTGTTCGTGCTCCTGATCGACACACCAAGGTCGCGACCGGCATTGCGCTTGGCCTCGAGCACGCGCACTTCCAGATTCACTTGCTGGCTGTCATCAACGGTAACGGCATTGATAATCGCGTCGGGACCGTATTGCTGGGCCACTTCCAGGATCGACGCCAGCGTCGCGCCGTCTTTCACATGCCCGCCGAGCCGGACCTTGCCATTGACCGAGCCGATATCGATCCGCGATCTGGGCGCTACCTGCCGAATTGCCTGCGCCATATCGTTGACGTCGACGCCGACCTCGATCTGGATTACGCCAAGCGAGCGCTTGTCTTCGGAAAAGAGATTGACGGTTGTGGTACCGGCGCCCTTGGCAATGACGTAGAGCGTCTTGTCCGTCATCGGCTGGGCATCTGCGATCTTCTCGTCGGCGACGACGATATCGCCAAGAGTGGCATTCACCTCAATCGTCAGCGATTGCGACATGGGCAGGAAGACACGATGGACCTTGGGGTTCGACACGTCGATACGGCGATCGGCTGCCGTAGCCTCAAGGCCGATCGGCAGTAATATCACCGAACAGGCCAGCGCGGCGGCTGCCAGTGTTTCCCGGACCGTTCGCATCTACATTCCCCCCTTTGGCGGCTCTTCGGACGCTCTTTATCTCAACATACCAGAGTTATCTTTGTCGCGGTACGTCATATTTTTCGAGCTTCACGCCCCGAAAAACGCCGATAGTCGCACGGGCTGACGGCTCCGGCTGCACATATTTGATCACTTCCTTAACGACCTCTTGCGCTTCGGGTGCCGAGGTCACGGCCGGAGCAGGCTTTGCTTTGCTCAAGTCGTCGAGCCGGTTTCCGACCTGTTCGACGGCCCGAGTCAGGCCATTGATCTTGTCGTCCGCGCGCTTGCGCTCGGCTGCCGCAGCAGCATCGGCCGTCGCCTGCCTGGCGAGTTCGGCCTGCCTGGCTGCGACATCGGCCGGCGTTTCGCCGGTCAGGTCTGAAAGCGTGATGCGTTGGGTGATCTCGTCCTTGCCGGCGGCTGCCTGGCGAAGCGCCAGCGACAACTGGCCGGCGCCGGCGGCCAGCGTCAGCTTCTGGGCGTCCTTGATGCTAGCCTCGACGGTCACCGATTTCACCACCGTCGGGCTGTCCGTGCTTTCATCGGCGACCTGGTCGACGGCGAGTACCTTCATGCTCTGCAACAGCACGTCGACGAAACTCTGGTCCGCACCTCCAGGATTGTGCACGGTGCGCGTCAGGAGCACATCGACCCGATCCCCTGGGAAAACGAATCCTGCGACGCCGAGCACATCGTTGACTCTGATGGAAACAGCTTTCATGCCTTCGCCGAGCACCGCCGAAAGCGTGGCGCGCTGGCCGGGGCCGGTAATCTTGGTGGCGAGAACGGGTTCATTAGCGCCGATCGCCTGCAGCGCCTGCTTTGTGCCTTCGCCAGCGAGTAGATCTTTTGTCGTCTTGAAGGCACCGGCCGGAACCGCGCCCGCCGGCCATGTGATTTCACGCAGCTTGTCGGCCGACAGCGTGTCGCCGAATTTCAAAGATACGGCCGCCACCACGACGGTATCGCGCGGCACGTCCGTCTTCGCCATAGCGCTGCGTTGGCTGGTCAGCCAGATATTGGCGAGAACCACTGCGAGCACGCCGAATACGCCGGCGAGAACGATCATGATGACAGTGTTTGCACGCACTTTCTTTTCCCGCCAGACTCCGTTCACCCACCACCTGGATCGACGCCGGGGACCTCCCCGGCGTCGATGATAGGACTAAGCTATCACGGCAACAACGCGTAAAGCCCCGTCCATTGGGTGCTGACCCAGCCACCGACAAGAATGATCGTGGCGATCACCGCCACGGTGATGATGCCGAGCAGGATGGTATATTCGACCATGGCGGCGCCGTGTTCGTCGTCGCGGAACTGCCGGGTCATCGTCATGAGCTTTTTCATGCCAATTTCTCCCTTTGGAGGTTCAAACCCTGACGAGACGAGCCAAGGATGAAATCGCATACCTGAGCATCCTCCGTCGACCTAATCCTAGGGGCCGATAAAAAGCAGAGTCAAATATGTTAGTGGTTCTTTAACTTATTTATACCTGTGCTATGCCTGAAATGGTAATATCGTTTCGAGGTCTCTCTGCAGCAAGACGTTGATTCTGCCTGCTTTTCGCCCGTCTTTAACCATCCGTTCACAATTTCGCCGCGTCTGTGGCAGAAGCGAGGCGATATTAGCAGATAGGCATATGCCATTATATCCAAGGGCTTGCCAGAGCCCGTAAGGGCCATCGTGGCCAAAAAGACGCAGGGCGATGTTTTGGCAGGCCCTTGTATATTTACGGTCGGACGCCTCGTTCGAATAGATGAGATGTTTTTTCGACCTGGATGTTAAATATGCACGAAGTATTGAGTTCGGGAACGTGCTCGGTGCCTGCTGTCTTGCGGGGGTATTCCCCCCAAGGCGTGTCCAAAGGGGTAGCGCAAAATGCTGGGCCGATTCACGAAAGGGCCAAGCGAGTCGCGGGTCGAGCCGAAGCTTGATCCGATCGTGCCGGCAGTCCCCGTACTGTCCCGTTCTGCGGAATTCGAATCGCCGGGGGATGATTTCCTTACGCTCAAGGTCGAGCTCCACCGCCACTTGATTGATCGCTTCAACCTGACGGCCCTTGAAAGTGCGTCCAAGGAGGAAATCCTGAACGAGATCCGCCCCATCGTGCGGGAATTCGTTCGTGCTCGCAACGTGCCGCTTAACGCCCGCGAACTTGACCAATTGACCAGCGACACCGCTGACGAGATGCTCGGGCTGGGTCCGATCGAGCCTTTGCTCAAGGATGATTCGATTTCCGATATTCTGATCAACACCCACAAGCGAGTCTTCATCGAGCGGCGTGGAGTCATAGAGGAGACGGCGATCCGCTTTCGCGATGAAGCCCATCTGCTACGTGTCATCAACAAGATCGTCTCGGCTATCGGCCGGCGTGTCGATGAATCGGCGCCAATGGTCGATGCGCGGCTGGAAGATGGGTCGCGAGTCAATATAGCTGTGCGGCCGATCTCGGTGGATGGCCCGCTGGTCTCGATTCGCAAGTTCTCCAAGAACCCCTATTCGCTCGAACGTCTGATGGCGTTTAATTCGATCCGGCAACCGATGGTCGACCTGTTGCGCATTGCCGTGCAGGCCCGCAAGTCGATCCTGGTTTCGGGCGGCACAGGCAGCGGCAAGACGACCCTGCTCAATGCCCTGTCGAGCTACATCCCAGCCAGGGAGCGCCTGATCACCATTGAGGACGCAGCGGAACTGCAACTGCAGCAGCCGCATGTGGGCCGTCTCGAGACGCGTCCGCCCAATGTTGAGGGAAAGGGCGAAGTTCGCCAGCGCGAATTGCTAAAAAATGCGCTTCGCATGCGGCCGGATCGCATCATCGTCGGCGAGGTGCGAGGCGAGGAAGCCTTCGACATGCTGCAGGCTATGAACACCGGCCATGAAGGTTCAATGACCACCATTCATGCCAACACGCCCCGAGATGCGATATCGCGATTGGAACAGATGGTCGGTATGGCCGGCATGCCGATGAGCCACGATTCAATACGGGCTCAGATTGCCTCGGCCATCGACATCATTGTGCAGACGCAACGGCTTTCCGATGGTGGAAGGCGGGTTGTTTCCATATCAGAACTCACCGGTATGGAAGGCAATGTCGTACAGGTTCAGGAACTTTACCATTTCGTCCGCCGCGATGTGACTGCCGAGGGCCAGATCGTTGGTGAATTTCGGGCGACCGGCATTCGTCCGCGCTTTGCCCAGGAAGCGGCGACCCTTGGCCATCAGTTCGCCAAGGACGCGTTCAACCCACAGGTCCCCCTCTAATGTTGACCGGCCAGACATTGCTCTACTTCATCTATGTACTGGCGGCTGCGTCGCTCATCCTCGCGGCCGAGGCTCTGTATGTGACTTACTCCAAGCGGCGCTCAACGGTCAGCACGATCAACCGTCGACTGAAGCGGCTCGCCGACGACGCTCCGGCCGAACAGACCTTGCAGCGATTGCTGCAAGAACGCGGGCTTACCAGCTCGGGCGACTTTCTTTTCAATGCGGTTGGCCTGAACAGGCTGTACACGCAATCCGGCGTTACCGGAAATCCGCTGTCGTTCGTCGCGACATTTGCTCTCGGTGGACTGGCCCTGGCACTGGTATTTGCGTTCCTGCTGCACTTCTCCGCCGTGGCTTCGTTTATCATCTTTCTGCTCATCGTATTCCTCCTGCCGTTTCTGGTTCTCCGCCGCGCGCGCGCCAGGCGAATCCAGAAATTCGCCAAGCAATTGCCGGATGCCCTTGAGATGATCGTGCGTTCGCTGCGTGCCGGTCATCCGACTTCCGTGGCTATAAGCCTTGTCGCACGAGAAATGCCTGATCCGCTGGGCACCGAATTCGGCATTGTTTCCGACGAGATCACCTTTGGCCTCAGCCTTGAAAACGCGGTGCGAAAACTCTCGCAGCGCGTCGGTTTCGAAGGTCTGCATTTGCTGTCGGTGTCGCTGTCGATTCAGGCCAAGACCGGCGGCAACCTTACCGAAATTCTGTCGAATCTCTCAGTGGTGCTGCGCGAAAGGCAGAAACTCAGGTTGAAGATTAGGGCGCTCTCTGCCGAGGGGCGAATGTCCGCGTGGATCATTTCCCTGTTTCCTCTTTTGATGCTCGCCATCCTCACGGGCCTAGCCCCCAGCTACTACGGTGATGTATGGGGCAGCCCGTTGATCATGCCGGTGTTCTTGGTTTTCGGGTTCTGGGCGCTGCTCGGCGACTTCATCATGTACCGTATGGTCAATTTCGA
Source organism: Mesorhizobium sp. M0898 (assembly GCF_040319695.1). NCBI lineage: Bacteria > Pseudomonadati > Pseudomonadota > Alphaproteobacteria > Hyphomicrobiales > Phyllobacteriaceae > Mesorhizobium > Mesorhizobium sp. M0898. Next base: position 130,164 of record NZ_JAMYOE010000007.1, read on the forward strand.
TTTTTGAGCGATCGGAGCTATAGAAGTTGTGACCCAGGATCTGAGCCTTCTGGTGTCCATCGCCGTCTTCCTGGCGGCCGTAGCGCTGTTTCTGGTGGGCGCGCTCGTCGTCTTGCCGGCGCTGCAGACGAGGAAACTGGTTGCGCAAAGCCTGCTGGCAGAGGGCATTCCCAACCGCCGCTCGCTTTTGGGCCAGGAAGAACTGGCCAAGATTTCAGCACAGCGGCCGGTCGACGCCTATTTCAGATCGATCGAAAAGGAACGTGACGAGCCCAGCGCGCTGGACGCAAAACTCTTTCGCGCCGGCTTCTATCAGTCAAGCGCGCCATTGATCTATACTCTGTCACGCCTTGGCGCGGTCTGTCTTGGCTTTTCCGTGACGTATGCGCTCCTGTCGCGGATGTTGCCACCCGAACTTCCCGGTCTTGTCGCCTTTGCAGGCTCTGCCCTGCTTGGGCTGGGATGCATCGTGATTCCGAGCATCGCTCTTGATCGGTTCGAAAAGGGACAAAAACAGATATACCGTCGCGGCTTTCCGGATTTCATGGACATGATGATCACCTGTGCCGATGCCGGCATGAGCCTCGAAGCGGCTGTCGAGCGTGTCGGCAGCGAACTGGCTGGCACCCATAGATGGCTCGGCATCCAACTCGCAATCATGAATCTTCAGTTGCGCGCGGGCAAGCCGTTGCGCGAGGCCCTGCGCGAATTATCCGACCGCGTTGGACTGGAGGAGGCGCGCGCGCTGGCTGTGCTGTTCCGTCAATCGGAAGAGCTCGGTACCAGTTTGACGGACGCCTTGCGCGTCTACAGCGACGAAATGCGGGGACAAAGAATTCTCTTCGCCGAGGAACGCGCCAATGCTTTGCCTGTCAAGATGATGATACCGCTGGGGCTATGCATCTTTCCTGTTGTGATGATGGTCGTGATGCTTCCGGTGATCATTCGAATGAAGGGCATTTTCTTCTAGACAGGGATGTGCTTTGGTCAGGGGACGGGATCGGCAAGATCCCTGGGGGATAAAATGAAAAGGCCAATGTGCCTCGTTGCCGCTGCCAGTTTGCTGGTTGTCGTGCTTTCCGGTTGTCAGTCGACTGCGACGGACCCAACGGGGGTCGTCCGCACTAACGAGCCGGCGAAAGTGGAGCTTACTGCCTTCGGCGACGCCTTCGACGGACTGAAGACGGTCAGCGACGTCGAATATTATGCCTCCGACCAAGCCGTTGCCGAAGCCAAGAACCAGTTCCGCTCGGAAAATTATGGCAATGCGGGCGCCCTGTTCTACAAGGCGACGCAACTCGCCCCCAACGACGGTGCCGCATGGCTGGGCCTCGCCGCCTGCAGCGACCGCATCCACCGCTTCGATCTCGCCGACAGGGCCTATGGCCAGGCCTTCCGGCTCATTGGGCCAACGCCCGAATATTACAACAATGTCGGCTATTCCTATCTGCTGCGCGGCAAGCTGCAGGACGCGCGCAGTAATTTCCTCAAAGCATACGAACTGGCTCCCAATGACCCGACCGTCGGCAACAATTTGCGACTCCTGTCGTCCAGCGTGAAGAATCTCGAACGGTAAGGCGCTAGCATGTTGCTTGCCGGAGCGCTGCTGATGAAGGGGCTAGCGGTTCCTTTGCTGGCAAGGATTGCATGGCTCGACTTCACGACCCAAAAAATATCTAACCGTGACGTGCTGCTGCTTTTGTGTCTTGGGCTGGGTTCGCTGCAGGTTATGTCGATCCTCAGCGGGTCGTGGTGGGACATGGGCCTGAGCGCGGTTGCCGGCCTACTGCTGTTCGTGGCGCTTTTCTTGTTGTGGGCCATGCGCAAGGTCGGCGCTGGCGATGTCAAACTGATGGCGGTGGTTTCGTTTCTAATCGGCGGCGGCGGGCTCCTGGTGTTTTCCGTGCTGTTGCTGGTCTTCGCCTTTGCGACCGCGTTAGTCGTGAAGAATCCCTTGATGCTGCCCGAAGGGGCCTTCCGCGTCTACGTTCAGCATCTGGACCGCAAAGGCGTCGTCCCCTTCGGCGTGCCGATCTCGATCGCTGCTATCTGCACGCTGGCGCTACAGATCTATGGCAACGCACGGTTCTAGTGGTTAAGATCTAACGATTGGTACCCGATCGTAAGCGCGGCCACATCGCGAGCGCCTCCGTCTTCCTATCGGAAGAAAGGTCTGACGCCATCTTGCCGCAAATGTTATATCTAGCGATCCGTCCTCGATCGAAGAAGGATCGCATCAATGGACGATTGGAGAATCGGGAATATCTGGGTAACCAGAATTCTGGAGATGTGCGACCCTCTGCGGACGCCGTCGGAATGGTTCCCCGACTGCACCGACGAAGCACTCGAACCGCATCTTCATTGGCTCACGCCCCGATTGATATCGCCGGCAACCGGCCGGCTTATTCTTCCCATCCAGAGTTTTCTGGTTCGTACCGGCCACCACACCATTCTGGTCGACAGTTGCGTCGGCAACGACAAGACGTGCGCATACTTCCGGCATTGGCATCGCCGCAATGACGGCACCTTTTTGGCGCGCCTGGCGAATGCAGGTGTTGCTCCCGAGCAGATCGACTATGTGCTGTGCACCCATCTTCATATCGACCATTGCGGCTGGAACACACGATTGGTGGACGGGCGTTGGACACCGACATTCCCGAACGCCCGCTACATCATGGCGCGGCGCGAGTTCGAGGCCGCACAGGCCGCCTCCGGCGATGCCGACGAACGGACCTATGAGGACAATGTGCTGCCAATCGTCGAGGCTGGTCGGGCTGTGCTTGTCGATATGGATTATGAACTCGATGGCGAAGTGTGGCTGGAGCCGACGCCGGGCCACACCCCGGGGCACGTAGCCATCGGCCTGAGATCTCGAGGCGTAGGGGCAGTGTTTTCCGGCGATCTCATGCATTGGCCGATGCAATGCATATACCCCGACTGGAGCTTTCGTTACGACACGGACCCTGACCAGGCACGTCGGACGCGGTGGGCATTCCTGGAGGCTTGCTCGGACAATAGACGTATCGTCATGACATCGCATTTTCCCTTGCCGTCGGTGGGAACTATCTCGCGACGCCAGTCATCATTCTGGTTCGAGGATCATCAGCCGCCGTAATCGCCGAGGACGCCGACCACGCGCTCGGACCCGAGGTGGCCGAGCGCGTGGTGGCGCTGACGCTTGTCAATCTGCCGGACGAGACGACGCACTGGACCGCCGACATGATGGCGCAAGCGGCTGGCATCAGCGCAAGCGCTGTGCGTCGCATCTGGAAGGCGCACGGGCTGCAGCCCAACCGCTGGCGCCAGTTCAAGCTCTCCAACTATCCCCAGTTCGTCAACAAGCTGCGCGACGTCGTCGGCCTCTATGTCGATCCGCCGGCTCACGCAATCGTGCTGTCGGTCGACGAGAAGAGCCAGATCCAGGCGCTCGACCGCACCGGTGGCTCAACGCGGTCGAGGGTTTCTTCGCCAAGTTGTCGAAGCGTCGCCTCAAGCGCGGCGTCTTCCATTCCGTTCTCGACCTCCAAGCGGCAATCAACCGCTTCGTAGAGCACAACCAGCAACCCCAACCCTTCTCTTGGATCGCCGACCCCGACAAGATCATTGCCGCCGTCAAACGCGGGCACCAAGTGTTAGATTCCATCCACTAGGCAGGCTCTCAGCCTGACATGTTTGGCACGCAAATTACCTTTTCAACTAATCTCCGAGAACCATTAGCTTGCGCTCAAATTGGCGAAGTGCTTGGATTGCGTCTTGCCGGCGGGACGCCGTATGGACATTCTGAATATCAAAGCGCTCTTAATTGCGGTTCTGATCTTCGTTCCGATCGAATACCTGTTCGCTCTGCGCCCCCATCAAAAGATACTCAGGAAAGCCTTTTTCAACGATCTCATCTATGCGCTGTTTAATGGCATCCCGATAAGCCTTGGCCTGATCGCGGCTATCACGCTAGCAACGAGTACGGTGGGGCGGCTGGTGCCGGCCTATGTCGGCAGCGCAGTATCATCGCAACCTGTTTGGCTCCAGGTATCAGAGATCATTGTCATTGCGGACGTTGGCTTTTACCTGGCCCACCGCACCTTTCACGCCGTTCCCTTTTTGTGGCGCTTCCATTCGATTCATCATAGCATTGAAGAACTGGACTGGTTGGCGGCGCACAGGATTCATCCTATTGACCAGGCTCTGACAAAGAGCGCGTCGCTCGTGCCTGTATATCTGCTGGGTTTCAGCAGTCCGGCGATCGCCCTGTTTGCAATAATTTTTCACGTCCACGGACTTTTGCTGCACGCCAACGTCAGGCTGAACATCGGCCCGCTTCGGTGGTTGATCGCGTCACCCCAGTTCCATCATTGGCATCACGCTCACGAGCGCGCGGCATACGACAAGAACTTCGCAGGTCAACTTTCATTGATCGATGCGCTCCTCGGAACCATGTACCTGCCCGGTAACGCTGTCCCGGAGCGCTATGGCGTCGATGATCCGATTCCATCAACTTACGTCGAGCAACTCGCCTATCCAGTGATCCCGAAGGGCAGAATCAATGAAGCTCCCTCCACCAGAGATACGTGATTTCGTCGGGCGTGCAACGATGACACTCTACTTCACGTTCTGCGCGACTTTGAAGGCCGAAACGTTCTTGGTAGCTCTTGCCGGCGCAGAATGGACAGTGGCGTGGATTATCGATCTCACCGCAGATGTCGCCGCTGCCGGCTTTCTCGTGCTCATCGTTGGAATGACAGTGGCGCGTCTTCCGCCCCTGGGAACAGCGCAGGGAATTGAACCGCGAATCTCCGCGCTCATCGGATGCTTTGCCACCGCAACTTTGATCGCGGTCCCTCGCATCCAGGCAACTCCGCAGATCGAGTTTGTTGCGGACCTGACCACCATAGTTGGTTTCGCGCTTTGCATCTTGTGCCTGTGGTGGCTCGGCAGATCCTTCAGCATCACTGCGCAGGCCAGACGGCTCGTCACGGCAGGCCCTTACCAGATCGTGCGCCACCCGCTCTATGTCTGCGAAGCGATCGTCCTGCTCGGCATTCTTCTCGGCAATGCGACATGGGCGACCGTCGCAATCTGCGCCATTGCCCTCGCTTTCCAATATCGGCGGCTCGTGAACGAGGAGAGGGTCTTGCGAGCGGTGTTCCCCGAATACGACGCGTATGGGCAGACCACGCCAATGCTCATTCCATCTTTATCCTCATTGTACTGGTGGCAGTGACTGTGCCCCATGCTGATCCCCAGTCTACTCGAAACCACTTAGTAATTATTGCCTTGGTTACAGCTCTTTTCGGGTTGATTGACATTTTGTGGCTGCCACTTTCTACAGTCGATTTTTCACCGAGGAACTGGATTGACATAGGCAAGGTGGCCCTTGTCCTCAGTGCATCTTGGATGGCATCGGCAATTGCGCTCCACAGAGTGCGATCTGACACAAGCCCAATTGCGAGCGTAATCAAATATCTTTGTGGCTGCCTGAGAATTGTGGTCGTTTCCGCAGCAGCTTTCATTCCGCTCGCCATCACCACGACCGTGTTCATGTACCTGGCGTCGGCCACCTCAAGGCCTCTGGCGGACCCGGTTCTAGCTTCTATCGATTCCGCCCTCGGTTTCGACTGGCAGTGGTTCCTCGCCACGACCAACAAGCCAATTACAGCGTCCGTCCTGGTTTTTGCTTATCACGCGCTCGCGTTCCAAATGCCGTTCGTTCTGTTATTCCTCGCGGTGAGAAACCAACGAGAACGAGCACTGGAGTTTGTCGCTCTTCTAGCGGTTGCTTCGGTCTTCACGGGCGCGATGATGGCTTTGGCGCCAGCAGAAGGCGCTTATGCCTATTTCAAGCCGGCGCCGGGGCAATTTTCGAACTTCACCACTAATGCCGGAATGTGGCACCATCATGTGCTTATGGCGCTGCGATCAGGCGAGCCGTTTGATCTGATTATGACTAAAGGCACAGGGCTCGTAACGTTCCCGTCGTTCCACACGGCACTTGGATTGGCGGTGGTCTATGCCGCGCGGAACATCCGGCCACTCTTTGTCGTGTTGGCTATGGTGAATGCCGCCATGATCGTGGCCACTCTGCCTGAAGGCGGTCATCATTTAATAGATGTAATCGCCGGCGTAGTCATCGGCATTCTCTCCATCATTGCAGTCAAGATGCCTAGCTATGCGCGCGGAAAGGTCGACCGCGTTGCGAGATCAGCCGTGGGATCGGACGCGGACTACTGAGTTGGCCACGGCCGTTGCCCTCCGGCTGCCTGGCAATGACGTGGCGGCGGCGAGACACAAGGAGGAGGAGCGCCGCCCTGCGGCGGCATCTGCATGCACAGGAAGAAGATCAACATCTCCACCGTGCTCGCCGGCCAGAGGCTCGGAATCACGAAGTCGACGACGGCATTTGGCTCGTCTCCTTCATGCACTATGATCTCAGATATATCGACTTGGAACAGAGGACCTTGCAGACCTACGACAACCCCTTCGGCACGAGTCACCCATGTCTTAGGCACAACTGTTACCCATGTCTCCGGGCCGCACGGTTTGAAGATGGTAGCGGAAGGCCGCTACATCGCAAGACGCCCCCATTGAGAAGGCATTCTTTTGCTATCGTCGCCAAGCGGCCTGACAGCAAATCGAGATCGAGCACCACGAACTCGGAAGCGAGTCGGGACGATGATGGACTGGGCGGAAACAAATAATTACCGAGCGATGTGCACATGCCGTGCACACGGGTTTGCACCTTTTCTTTTGTTTCTGTTTCGTCGAAACACCGAGCCAAAGCGTGATGAGCACTCGATGATTGCCGCAGTAGGTGCCCCGTCACAGCCGCATGGCCAATTGACCACGCAGCACCACTTCATACTGCGACGGCGAGTAAACTTGTCCGGGGGCGTGTGCAGAGAGGGCGCAACCGGCGGGGCTTGGAGCATTCGCTAAATTGTAAGCCTCTCCTCGGCGCACCTGCATCTGGTGCGAACAGAAAGGAGAAAACATGTCACGATCAGACACCTTCCCCCTCGTCTGCTCAAGACGGAGGAGGCCGCCAAACTTGTCGGCCTTTCCCCCGGACGCTTGAAAAGCATCGCACGTACGGCACCGGACCTGCCTATCCAAAGTTGGGTGGTCGCGTGGTCTATGCCCCGCAAATCCCCAAGAATGGGCCGACAGGGGGTTGAAGTCATCGGCCTCTGATCCGGGTGTCGGCCGCGTTTATCCGGCCAAGCCTACAGGTCGAGTGAAGTCCAGGAGGGGATAGCTTGTGCAACCTGCGGTGGAGCATGACACTGCACTCGCAGGCGCCAGCGCCCGACATCGAGGGCGAGAGCTGCCCTCCGAAGGCAGAGGTCACAGGTGATGCGCCTGCCCACAGTAGCGATGATCGCCACCAAGGATGGCGTCGGGAACGTCGCGCTCTCAATCCGAATTGTGTTACTCGGGCCGTTCGGCAATAAAGAGAGTATCGGGGAGAAGCCCAAGACGCTCGCGATCGGCGGCAGGTATATGGTCTGAATTTATTCGAGCAACCGTAAAACCCACGTCCTCGATACGCTCCTTGATATCGGGACCGTAGGCTCGCACGTGATCTGATCCGCCGAAGCGTTCGTCGCGCTCGCTCCGTGACATGGATGGCATCGCTTCGAGCGTTTGACGATAGATAAGCGGTACTTGGATCCAGACCTGTCCTCGAGGCTTAAGGGATGACCAAACTTGCCGAAAAACATGCCGATCGTCAGGTACGTGCTCCATGACATGACACAAGACGACAATATCGAGATCGCTGATGCCGTTCATATTCATCAGGTCAACCTGCACGGTATCGGGGCCGTACCGTCCGGGCTCGATATCGCCTTTAATAAGGTTGCCCGCCTGAGATAGTCTCTTTGAAAGCCCCTTCTCGCTCGGCGCAATCTGGAGAATTCTAAGCGGTCCCGCCGGTAGCCTGAGAAGCTTACGGTCTAGAGCACAAATCAAAAACCGCTCACGATCCAGGGCATGACAAAGCGGGCAAATAAGCGTGTATCGCCCGAAACGGTAAAAACCCGCCACACCGCGATCGCAAGCATTGCAGTGATGAGCCTTCCTTGTCGGGAGGAGCGTCAGGGTGAGGGCTCTCAGCCAATCTCCGTATGAATCAAGTTTGCGTGTGACCCGCCGCGTTGTGATACGATCAGCATAGCTGCGAAAAAGAGATAGAAGTCGGCTTTCTCGAACGTTGTTCCACGATGGTTTCAGCATGTCGCTCTTCTAAGGTTGTTCACCCGAGGACCAATAATTAGCGCCCGCTGATAAAACGTCGAGTTAGCGGAAGCAGCAGGAGATTCGCCCCTTCACGGTATCGACCGTGATGTCGAGCAAACCGGCGATCTCAGTCAGCGGCTCGTCAAGCACATCCTTCAGGATAATGACGCTGCGCTGGAGGATCGGGAGTTCCGTAGAGCGAGACACCCCAGTTTGTATCGCTTCCTGGCGCATCAAAATCTTCACGGGGTCCGGAGCGGCGTCGACAACGAGTTCAAGGGCCGCCTCGATAGGCTCTGCTGCGCGCATCGCACGGCTGCGCAGCAGGTCCAGCGCACGGGTATGGGCAATCCGGAAGAACCAGGGTCGCAGCTGCGGAATCTTGCGCAACTGGTCGAGCGCAACGAGGGTTCGAGCAAAGATCCTCCACAACGTCTTCGCCGTCGATGACCGACCCCATGAGACGCGAGCAATAGCGGTGCAGTTCAGGCTCTAACGAGACGGCAAGGGTGAGGAACCCGGCGAGGAACTCCTCCCGACGGTCGCGGTCCATGGTAGATCCTGCATCGATCAAGGCGTCGCCACCCTGTGCCTCCGTCATCACCACCGCTTCGACGACAAGAGATTCGTGCGCGACGATATGCAGGGCCGGTGAGGTCGCAATCGAACTCTCAAGCCGCGACACCCTCCATAAACCGGGACGCCCGCATCGCCGTCGAGGCACGACGCCTTCGGCATATTGCGGGTGGTGGGACAAGCCCAGCGATCGTGCGCCGGCTTGCGGTCGAGCTCGGATTACGTGAGCGGAACACACGACCGAACGGGTTTATGCGGAACATCGAAACGGGTGTTGACAAATCGCTCTCTATGCAGTGGCGGTTACAACCTAAAGCGAGCTGCTCTTGGCCAGGAACAGCCTGGCGGTTCGGTCTCGCCGCTGCGTTGCGCTTCAAGCGTAGAGATTCCTGAACTGATGCTCGGCTGGCGGCAACTTTCTCGCCAACCGAGTTGGTCGTGGTCGGCCGAGACCAGCCAGCCACACGCCCGTGATTCCAACCTGAGCCGATGTGCCAATCAGCAACCTTCGCCGGTCTTTTTCACCTGGCCCGGCGCGGCGGTGTTGGCTGCCGTGTTCTGCTGACTAGGCGCCGCCTGCTACGCGCTGCCAGTCTGCTGGCCGGGCGCGCAGTCCCTGGCCGAGTTCGGATTTGTGGTGCCGCGGGTGGTCGTCTTGTCGGTGCCCTGATCGCCGGACATGTTGGTCCCGCTGTTCGTCGTGCCGGTGCCCTGATCCGTCGTGCTGGGCATGGTTGTCGTGGTCGAGCTTCCGCTCGTCGAGGTTCTTCGGTGCGCGAGGTCGATGAGGAAGTGAGACGGACGCGACCGCGTAGAAAGACGTCCACGTTTGCCCATAATCTACCGCGAACAGCTCCTTTGCCGGGGCGCGGGCCCGATTGCGTGCTGGGCCTGCGCCGGTCTGCTATCTGCCAACAGGGGTCGGCCCGTCGTTTCCGCCGACTGCCGTGGTGCCTATGTTGGGAACCAGCGGCGCCTCCGCTTCTTCATCAAACGGCAAGATTTGAGTTCGTCGATCTGGTAATCGCGCTGCGAGATGCGGCCCCGGAGGTTAGTGATGCGCTCGGTCAAAAAAGTGCCGAGCCCATTTAGTAGCGTGACCTGCCAGGTCGTTCACAACGGGGTCCGCGCTAGCCTACTGAACGGCTCTTTTGTGCAAGAGGTCAGTGGAGAAGTACCCAACTCCCGAGCTTGCGAATCTTGATTGGGCATACTCGTTCGATGTCGATATCACTGAGGGTACCGGCGCCTATTATAATCCGCGGTCCGCAATCAATGGTGCTCCGGGAGTTCTAACGGATGGGCCCTACACGGCTGTGTTGAGCGATTCGCATGTTCTGAAAATATTCAAGTGAAGGTGGCGTGCTGTAAACAATGAAACTATCGCGGGCGTTTGGGCCCCACTCGTTGTGCTTCCTGATCGCGGGCACTACGGCTGCCGAGGCGGAGTTGGCGTACAGTTTTGCGGTATTATGGCGCAACCGCCACAAGAATTGACCCCGATCTTGGCCTACCTTTTGGCCATGGATCACAAACCAGCGCTCTAGGCGCTAATCCGCCTTCACGGTGAGATCGGCGCGAAAATCAGGCGCAACGAGAAGCAGGCCGCGAAGCTCATTGAAGAGATGAAGCATGTCGAGGCGGTCTTGCATCTGTTGGAACCTGGCTTCAATGCCCCGCGCCATCTCCGTCAAGCGTCGCAACAATCCAAACCCGCTGTTCAAGCGCGGCTATATCATGCGTGCCGCCGTCGACGTTCTGAGGACCGCCACGGCGCCAATGAGTGCTGAGGAGATAGCGCTGGTCCTACTCCGCGCAAAGGGCATCGAAGCGCCCACAAAAGCGGAAACGCATTTGATGTATGGTGCGGTGAGCGCATCGCTTAAGATCAACAAAGATGTGACCTTGCATGATGGGCGTCCGCGCGTTGGACCCTTGTCTAAACCCTGGATTTCCGCCATCCCGCTTTGCGCGCGGCTTCCTCCGAGCAAAACCAGCGCTCGCCTTTCAGCAGATTGATGCGCGTCTCCCAATAATATTCCTGTCCCGGAACGTGATAGATTTTCTCGCCAGTGTTGTAGCTGATGTTGCCCTTGATGCCGCAGCCTACAGCGGCGGAACCAAATTCAAAGGCAAGCAGGCCAGCCAGGATCGTGCCGCCAGTCGCGATCTTTGCCCATAACGGCGTGTCACGCGAACGATGGCGCCTGCCATACCTTCGGCGATTGTACTCATTGTCTTGATAGCGACGTTTGCCCACGCCCCTCTCCCCAAGGGGAGAATGCGACCGTAGCAAATTTAAGTCCAGCCATTTTGGCAGTCGTACCGGCGAGGAAACCGCCGCCTCAAGGAAAGCTACCCCGAAGGCGGCGGGCCGACAGGTTATGCGGTTGGACGCGGCAACCGGTTGCCGGTTTTCTTGAACAATTGAAGTTGCGTCTTCGCGAACTTGTCTGCGTCTGGCCGACGTGGACCGCCACTTTTGTAACCAGGAAAGACTGGAAATTCGTACTGTGCGACGAGTTCCTTCAGCTTTTCCAGAAGCCGCAGCATCGATACCTGCTTGCCTTGGATCGCCATGCCTTCGGCATAGAGCAGCCAAGCCTCTCCTATGAGTTCCATCTTGCGGAGTTCATCCGGGGAACAATAGTTCTTAGCAATCGTCACATCCGCAGCTGTCGGCTTGCGGTTGCCTAGGGCTGTCAGGCCCATGTTTTGGCTTGGTCGCGTCGGCTCTTGACATGATAATTTGGACAGCTGTCTGCTCAGAAACCGCGAAATGAAAACTGTCCTGGCTGGTTGCGAAGAAAGTCCGCGCCGCCGGATCATCCTGATCGTAGTCTATAGAGCACTCCGCGAATGTCTCGCGAACCTGGGTGTAAAGGTTCGTTTCGGAAGTCCGGATGGCCCGGACCTCTCGGGCCAACTTCAGAAGCGCCCTCGGATCGCTATTCAGCCGCTTTCCGTTAAGCGCGTAACCGTCCTGAATGTAACCCTTGAGAACGGTGGCCGACCACTTTCGGAACTCCGCCGCCTTCTTGCTGTTGACCTTGTAGCCCACCGCAATGATGGCATTGAGATCATAGAGGCTCGTTAGATAGGCCTTCCCGTCTGCCGCAGTTATCCGGGATTTCCGGAGAACTGTTTCTTCGGACAACTCGCCCGACTTGAAGAGGTTCTGGAGGTGTTCGCTAATTGTCTTCAGCGAAACACCAAAAAGCTCAGCCATTTGCGCCTGAGAGGAAAGGACCTCCCAAATATCCGCCAAGTGATCACGACGCCCACCGCTAGGTGGTGAAATTAGGCCCGGATGTGCGCTAACACGTCCGGGCCGCCCAATGTCTACCGACGCTATTTCCGGTACAACTGGAGTAGGGTCTGGAGTAGGGTATGGTCTGCAATGGCGATCGATGATCCATCACGACCGTCATCACGCCGCTTATGTGAATGCAATCAACTCGTGCCGCTTTGGCCCGAGCTCGCCAGCACGCCGATGGACGCTATTCTGGCAGATCTGGGCAAGGTCGCCACAGCGGGCATGCTGTCCAGCATCTCGGTCAGTTCAGTGCTGATGCGACGTTCAATCATCCTTGCAATTATGGAGTATAGTTCCAGTTTTGCAAGGACACCCGCAGCCTAGCGGGCAAGACGCGCAGAGGCAAGGAGCTAAAAGCGCCGACGCCTGGGTGAGGCCGCTGTGGGCTATGGCCAGATCTCAGTACTGACTCAGGCTGAGCAATCCAACCCTCCTTACAAGAGCAATACTGAAAACACCGTGCATGGCCGCACTCGTTTCGGAATGGTTGGCCGCAAGGCCAACCGTTCCCGAAACGAGTGCTGCTGTGTCTACTCCAGTATTGGAGGCTCCAATTGGTGGGGGAATCTTGTCCGTATCTTTGCATGATGTGCTTGCCAATGGCACTACCAAGATTTGGCGAGTGACAGCACGGGTCAGTCGCACGCATCATCGCCCAGTGCCATGCTGAGGAGATGATGCGGTGACACAGACAAGCACACCGAGATCCGGCCAGCAGACACATTCGAGCAACATCAAAAACGAGACTGTCGCATGGCCTCTGGTGGTAGGAGTCGGTCGGGCACACGCCCACCACGGGGAATTCCTCCAAGGCGTCTTTGAAGCGGACAAGGGACGGCTTTGTCGCGGACTCGTCACGCTTCCGCTGACGTCGCAAGGGTCGCTAGCGACCTTCTGGCCGGATGAACAAGATGGCATTCGGCCGCGACCCGCAAACCGGATCAAAGCGGCGCGCGCGGCGGCCCTCACGCTCGAGCATGTCGGGGTAGCTGGAAGAGGGGGAGAATTGACGATCGAAAGCTCTATCCCGGTAGGGCACGGCTACGGTTCCTCCACGGCAGACGTCATTGCCTCGATCCGCGCGGTCGCGGCTTCGGCGCACGTCACGCTGCGCCAGTCAACTGTTGCGCGACTGGCCGTTGCCGCGGAAAGCGCAAGCGACGCCATCGCTTACTGCGATCAAGCTCTCCTCTTCGCTCACCGGGAAGGCCGTACAATCGAACATTTCGGAGGCGAGTTCCCGCCCTTTCTCGTGGTGGGTTTCAGGGACAGCAATGCCCGGCCAATCGACACGCTAGGCATGCGACGAGCACGCTACGATAGTGAGGAAATCGGGCTGTTCCGTGTTCTGCGCGGATTGGCGTATCGCTCAATCCGGCAACAAGATCCCCGCTTGCTTGGACGTGTCGCGACCATCAGCGCCAGTATCAGTCAGAAGCACCTGCCGAAGGCATCCTTCAACACCGTTTTGGATATAGCGCGGGCGCATGACGCGTGCGGTGTGCAGGTGGCCCACAGTGGCACGTTGATCGGCATCCTTCTGGATGCGACTGCGCCCAGGGCGGCCATGCGCGCTGCTGAGCTCGCAAGGCAGGTGAGCGGCACAGGTCTCCAAGGCGTCCATACGTTTGCCCTTAATGCCGAAACGAGGCTAATCCAGTGAGCGCGGCGCAAGACTATTTACGCGCCTACGAGACGCCGCGTTTTGCCCAACTCGCACCTAACCTCAACGCCGCCTGCTTTTCCCTTATGAAGCTGATGCCCGCCCGATTCATGGTCGATCAGGCGGAAGCGTCAGGGCGCCTCAGGCGGGAAGGTCACATCATCGAAACGACGTCGGGCACGTTCGGCCTGGCCATCGCCATGCTGGCTGCCGCCCGTGGCTATGGGCTTACGCTCGTCACGGCCTCCAGCCTCATCGACCTGAAACTCAGGCGACGACTGGAACAGCTTGGTGCCAAAGTCATGGCCATCGACGATCCTCAAGGAGACGGCAATCAGCGCGGTCGGCTCCAGTATCTTCAGCAGACGCTGCAAGATAGCCCGGGCACGTATTGGCCTCGGCAATACGACAGTCCGGAAAACCGCCTGGCATACGCGCGCCTGGCCGACCTCGTTGTTCGATCATTCGGCCGTATCGATTGCCTCGTCGGCTGCGTGGGCACTGGGGGATCGCTTTGTGGAACCGGAGGCTTCCTTCGTGAGCTCTTTCCTGATCTCAGGATGATTGCAGTCGATACCCACAGAAGCATGCTCTTTGGCCAGCCTGTCGGACGTCGCATGTTGCGCGGGCTGGGCAACAGTGTTTTGCCGGAAAATGTTCGTCATGAGATGATCGACGATATTCATTGGGTGGGCGCATTGCCGGCCTACGCAATGGCGCATGGGCTGTTTCGCGATCACGGGCTGTTCATGGGGCCGACCAGCGGCGCCGCAGCCTTGGTCGGCGCCTGGTTCGCCAGGCACAATCCGGAAGCCTCCACCGTCGTGATAATGCCAGATGAAGGGCATCGTCATTCAGATACAGTCTACAACCCCGACTGGCTCGCCGGTTTGAAGGATTGGCCAATTTCAATTCCTCTTGAACCAACTGTTCTCACGCAAATTCATCCGGCCGAAGAGACGGCATGGACGAGATTCCCTTGGAACCGCAGAACTTTAAGCGGCGTTCTCGCAGAGTTTGAGGGCCCGTCCCCTGCGGAGCGACAGGTCTGAATTCGGAGCCTTGACGCGACAAGGCAGCGCTGGCCAACACTCAGACGGGGTGCATAACCCGATGAAGAAAGTCCTTAGTGCGTTCGTGTCTCGGATTTCGAAGCAGTTCCTTGGCCGGACCTTGCTCAACGATCCGGCCGCCGTCGAGAAAGAGGACGCTGTCGGAAACCTCGCGGGCGAACTGAATTTCGTGCGTAACCACGAGCATGGTCATGTTCTCGTATGCGAGCGCGCGCATGACCTGCAGGACCTCGCCGACCGTTTCCGGGTCAAGTGCGGAGGTGGGCTCGTCGAAAAGAATGGCCTGTGGGCGCATCGCCAGGGCACGGGCGATGGCCACGCGCTGCTGTTGACCCCCCGACAATGACGCGGGATAGGCATTCGTCTTGTCGGCCAACCCGACGCGATTGAGCAATGCCGTGGCCCGCTCCCGGACCTGGTTCCTATTTTCCTTCAGCACGTAGAGCGGCCCTTCCATGACATTTTCCAGGGCTGTGCGGTGCGGAAACAGGTTGAAACGTTGGAAAACCATGGAAACGCGGGTGCAGATGGCGTGAACCTGGGGCGAGGCGGCATCGACTACGGTGCCGTCGATACTGATGCGACCGCGCTGATAGGTCTCAAGCCCGTTCACACATCGCAGAAGCGTCGATTTGCCGGAACCCGAGGGCCCAATCAGACATACGACCTGTCCTTTGGCGATCTCGGCGTTGATTCCCTTGAGGACTTCGTGGGAGCCGAAGGACTTGTGCACGTTTTCAAAGGTGATCATCCCGCCGCCCCAAGATAGCTTTCGATTCTACGCATAAACAGGTTCAGCGGAACCGTCAGGCACAGGTAAAGCAGTGCCACCAAGGTAAAAACTGTCATGTTGTCGAATGTGGACGACGCAAGCATTTTGCCCTGCATGGTCAACTCCTGAACCGAAATCACCGAGACAAGCGAGGAGTCCTTCAGCAGCATGACCATATTGTTGGCGTAAGGCGGCAGGATGATCTTGAATGCCTGCGGCAGCACGACGCGGCGCATCATCAACGGACGCTTCATGCCGATCGATTTTGCCGCTTCGACCTGACCCTTATCGACCGCCTCGATGCCAGCCCGGAAGGTTTCCCCGAGATAGCAGGAGTGCGCCAGCCCCAGCCCGATCGTGCCAGCCTGGAGCGCAGTCAGGTTGATGCCGATCTCGGGCGCGACGAAGTAGATATAAAAGAGAACCACCAACAATGGTATGCCGCGCACGAAGTCGACAAGGAGCCGCGTCGGCACGGCGAGACAGCGTATCCCCGATGTCCTGAACAGCGCCCAGACAAGGCCGAGCGCCGTCGCAAGACACAGCGCAAGAAGGGTTATCATGACGGTCAGCCAAACGCCGTTAAGAAGAAGCGGCAGATATTCCGTTGCATGCGCGATGAATTTGGTCATGGCCGGCTTCCTCTTGGCACGTACCCCGGCCGTCAAAGCCGGTCATTCCGATGCGATCCTTTGGTCCTGCCAGCCGGCGCTTCTGTCGAGGTCAGTGCGGGTCGGCCTCAAAGGCCATATTTGGCAAATATTCGGCTTAATTCGCCGCTTTCCTTCAGCTTGGCGATGGAGGCATTCACCTTTTCGAGAAGCAGTGGATTTTCCTTGGCAACTGCCAACGCGACCTCGCCTTTTTTCATCGGCTGATAACCGTCGACGAGGCGAACACCCAGGCCGGGATTCTTTGAAAGCTGATATGCGACGATCGGGGCGTCACCGAAACCGGCCTTGATGCGGCCCAGAACCACATCGCGCATCATGTCAGCGATTGAGTCGTAGAGCTTGACTTGACCGAAGACGCCAAGCGCTTCCAGAGCATCAGCGTAGGTCGAGCCGATCTGCGCCCCGACGGTCGCACCTCTGAGTTCCTCGATCGTGTAGTTTTTGCTATCGCCGGCAGCAACAAACATCGCCTCGCCATAGGCGTAAACCGGCGTGCTGAAATCGATTACCTGCTTTCGTTTGTCCGTTATGAACATGCTGGCGGAAATCAGATTGATTTTGTCGGTCGTCAGTGCCGGGATCAGGGCTGGAAAAGCGTTTATTTGAAAATCGGCGGTCGTGCCAAGGCTCGCGGCAATCGCACTTGCCAGATCGACCATCGCGCCTGTCGGCTTTTGGGTTGCGGTGTCGACAAACGTGAACGGCACTCCGGTTGGCGTGACGCCGACTCTGAGCGTTTCCTCAGCCATCGTCTGAGTTGCCATTGCGACACTGAGGGCTGCGAGCCAGCCGATGAGCGTTTTCCGAAGCATGAACATTCCCCTTACATCATGTTTGAATCGAGATTCCGCTCGCTAAGCGAGTTGAATTTGCCTCTCCTGGATAGCTTTTAGAAAAGTCGCAATACCGTCCAATGGTGGACGAGATCATCAATCGATCAGAAAAAAATCGCATCCGTTCATGATCGCCTCTATCTTCTCTTCAGGACATCTTGGTCGCGCGCCGTTCAAGTGAGGGCGTGAAATAGTCACGGCCCTCGGCAACGTATTCCCACGCTTCGGCAACTGACTGAAACGATGGTTGTGCTTTGTTCGGACCGGTCGAACGATCCAAATCCTTGAGGCCGCTCGCTGTCACGATGGCAACGACGCTGTCCGACCGCGCGATGGTGCCTTCTCGCCTCAAGGATTCGATAGCTGCAAATGGCGTCACCGAGGCTAGCTCGGCAAAAACACCCTCGGTGGCCGCAAGCTGCTGCTGCATCGCTATCAAGCCGATATTGCCGACCGGCATTGCCGTGCCGCCAGATTCACGCAGGGCGTTGAGCGCCTGAAACGTGCTTCGTGTGGTGCCGATCGAGATGGCAAGCGTGTCGAAGCTTGCGGGGACTTCGGCAACCAGATCTCCCTTGCCGGCAAGGGCTCTGGCCAAAGATCCATGCACTTCCGCCGCCACGAGTCTCGGCAACCGCTCGATCTTGCCTTGGCTGAGAAGATCCTTGAATCCGGCCCACAGCCCGGCAAGCGCGTCCCCGTAGCAAACAGGCAAGGCGCACCAGTCCGGCACTGCACCGTGCATTTGTTCCACGATTTCGTAAGCCAGGGTCTTGTAGCCCTCGATCCCGACAGGATGACTGCCCACCACGGGGCTGTGAAACGGTGATGTTGCAAACCATCCGAGGCGCTCGGTACCAGCGGCAAGCAATGGCCAGCGATGGGACTTGTCGGCCAGGGATATGACGCTTGCGCCGTATTTGCGGATCTGCGCCAACATTGCGCCGGCGGTGCCTGAGAATGTGACAACGACGCATTTCAGGCCCGCCCGTGCAGCATAGGCGGCAAGTGAGGCCCCGGCGTTCCCCGACGAAGCAGTCGCCACCACGCGTGCGCCACTCAAACGTGCCATCGACACCGCCACCGTCGAGAAGCGGTCCTTGTGGGACCAGGTAGGGTTTGCGCCCTCGTCCTTGATAAGCAGCTTGGGGACGCCGAGCTGCTTTCCCAGCTTCTCGGCGCTCAGCAACGGCGTCAGGCCCTCGCCCAAGGAGATTGCATCGCTCAGTCCACAAGGAAGCATGTCGGCATAGCGCCAGAGCGAGGGCAGGGCGGCACCCGCTGCGGAAGCGGCCGATGTAGCTCCGGACGGATCGTAGACGACCTTAAGATTGGCCGGTGCTTCGGCACAGCATTTCGGGCAGCCGCGCGAGTCGATCTTGGTATCGATCCGGAACGAGGCGCCGCATCGAATACAGGAAAACCCTGCCGCGCGGCTCATAACGGCACCCGGGTGATTGCATCGTGCGTCTGCGTCAGCCGCTCCACTCCGCGCTCGCGAACAACCACCATGTCCTCCACCTGGAGTCCCCAGCGGCCGATTTCGTAGTAAGGGGTCTCCACGCACAGCACCATTCCTTCTTCAAGGATGTCTGTACTGCGCGCCGAGAGCGTCGGCGCATCATAACCATCAAGGCCGATGCCATGTCCGACGTGATCGCGCTCGTAGTGGGCAATTCCTTCGCGCCTCACCACACGCACGACCGTCTCGAAGAGCTGTGCTGCTGCCATGCCCGGACGGATAATGTCGCACGCATGCTGAACGCCGCGCAGCAGCGCCTGCTGAAGTCGATGCGCCTGCGGCGGCGGCTCGCCCAGCGTGGCGATGCGGGCAATGTCGGCGCGGTAGTGCCGGAACCGGCCACCGACGTCGAAGCGGATGATTTCTCCAGCGCGCAACCTGCGGTCAGACGGCTGGACGTTCATGAGCGCGCTGCGCTCGCCAAAGCCGATGCATCCCAGTACGGGCAGGGCGCCTTCCTCGACCGTCCTGACATGAAAAGCGCGCGCCAGATCTGCTTCGGTGGCGCCTTCCTGAGCAACGCTGAGTGCTGCTTGAATGGAGCGTTCGGCAATCTGGGCAACTTGGCCGAGCCGTTCGATTTCATCTGCCGTTTTTACGGCACGAACCTCGCGAAGCAATGCGGTGGCTGGTAGGAACGACGCATTGGGAAAATGGGCTCTGAGGGTTTCCTGGTATCCTGGTGCGAGCCCGGCCTCGTCTATGCCGATCCGCCCACGGCCGAGCTGAGCTTCTTCCAATGCGGCGACCAAAGCCGCGATGGCATCGCCATGCCTCGGCAGGTCTCGAAGCTGGAGGTGCCGTTCATTGGCGAGGTCCACGGCGGTCGAGGAACCGACATCGGCATAAAAATCGCCATAGCGCCGAACCTTCCTTACCCACAGTTCCTGATCGGCAACGAGGTCGAGGGTGCTGGAGCTGGCGATGATTTCAGGCGTGCCCTTGTCAGGAGCCGGCCACACCACATAAGCCTGCGGGCCGCGACGGATCCATTGCGGCAGAGCCCAGAAGCCGCTCATGTAAGTCACGTTTTCCGGGGCAGTCGCTATAATTGCGTCAAGCCCGGCTGCCGTCATGCATTGTTTCAGGCGCGCTTCGTTAAGCAGCATGATGGGAATCCCGAGCCTGTTTTGCTTCCAGAAAGCCGAGGCCGGCGGAAATGCGCGCCGCAGCCGCCATTACTGCCTCTCCAATTTCAGCGATCTCCACATGCGGTCCCACTGACCGGGGGTAGGCCGCACTTATGGCCGCGATGATTGTGCCTGATGCATCGCGAAGCGGTGCGCCGACCGCAATCAGCCCGGTAAAGTTCTCGTCCAGGGATGTTGTGTAACCAATGGGCTCGGACGCTCTGATTTGAGCAACGAGCTTGTGCGGATCGGTGACTGTGCGTACGGCAACCTGCTCCAGTGGACCTCGTCCAAGAATCGCAATGACCGCCTCGCCGCTCAGCTCCATCAGGAGCGCCTTGCCCAACGCGGTGGAATGCAAGGGGAAGGTCTCGCCAGGTGAAGAACGAATGACGACCGGACTCTTGCTTTGCACGGTCAGGAGATAAATTCCGCAGCTGCCCCGCCTGATCCCGAGGAATGCGTTGAAGCACCCTTCGGCGGCCAGCGCCTGCAGTTCGATTTCAGCCAAACCAACCAGGCGATCTCTGCCCAGGACCTTCCGCGCCAGCGCCAGCACGGAGTGACCCAGCCGGTAGCGCCGCGAGTCAGGCGACTGCTCGACATAGCCCTGCTCTGCCAGAGTATTCAGAATTCGCTGCACGGCGGGAGCACTCTGCTCAAGCCGGCGGGCGAGTTCGCGCACCCCGACAGCTTCGTCCGCTTCCTTGAGGACATTGAGAACCGCAAGCCCACGTTCCAACGAAAGATTTCCTGTCACTGGTGTTCCTTATTTCGGAATGGCGTTCCTTAATATGATGAGGAAAGCAGCAATGGCCGCGCCTGTCAATGACGAATGTTCATTATAGTGTGTCGTCCTAAAGTGTGCCCAGCGACGACCATGCCGTCATGGACCTACGGTTGGTTGTCGGCCTCAACGTACAGAGGATTCGGCGCGCACAGGCCCTCTCTCAAGAGGAACTGTCGTTCCGTTCAGGATTCACGCGCGCCTATCTGAGTGGTCTCGAGGCCGGCCGTCGCAATCCCACACTCCTGTCGCTCGCAAAGCTTGCCACCGCTTTGAGCGTCGACATCGAGGAGCTGACGAAACGGCCCGGCAAAAACGCCCGAGCCCTAGCTGGTGACCGTGCTGTGGCGCCGCGTGAGCGGCGCAAGGGAAAATCCTGATGCTCTCGGCGGCCTGCTGACCAGCGCATCACGGCGAGTTTCGACGGATGAGCTGCTCCACGTCAACTTGCAATGCCAACGCCAGTACCTCCAGCGTGTCGACGGTCGGTGAGTTTTCCTCCCGCTCCAGCTTGCCGACATAGTTGCGGTCGAGGCCGGCAAGGTCCGCGAGCTGCTGCTGCGACAAGCCGGTGCCCTGGCGAAGCAACCTCAGATTGCGAGCAAAAACAGACCTCAGCCTCATGCGGCGAGGCAGTCAGAACGCGCCCTTTAGTGCCACCTACTATAGTAGTCAAAAGTCATGACGGACGTTGCGGTCGGACCTAAGTTATTTATTTTGTTTTCTTTGTCTCAGTACATTGAAAGGGCCTACAATGGCGGCGGTTCACGGGGGCGTCTTACAGGACCAGCTAATACAAATCTTTGAAGCAACCGCGCAGATTGACCGTGCAACCAGCGCCCCCGAGATCATTCGGCAACTGCGCAAGAGCATCGAATGTCACGGCTACGCAGCCTGTCTCGTCACCGAATTGCCACGCCAGGACACCGGATCACTGGATGGACACATCCTTGTCAACGGTTGGCCGCAGGAATGGTACGATCGCTATATGGCTGCCGGACACTATCGCCATGACCCTTGTGTTGCTGTGTGCCGTGGCGCGATCGGGCCCTTCCTCTGGCGGGACGTCCATCATGGCTTGACGGACCGAAATGCCAGGAGGGTGATGGATGAAGCGAAAGAGTTTGGGCTTTGCGACGGGATCTGTATCCCGATCCAGCCTGCGTTTGGCGATCCGGCCTGTGTAACGGTTGCCGGAAATGAAATTGATTTGGCGCCGACGGTGCGCTGCACCATTCATGCCCTTGCGCGCCATGCCTATTCGGCTGCCGAACGCCTCGTTGGCAACTCGCGCAGGCGGCCGAGACAAAAGCTTTCCCAACGAGAGCGTGAAATCCTGCAGTGGGTCGCGGGAGGAAAGACCGCATGGGAGGTTTCCCGCATACTTGGCATCTCGGAAAACACTGTGACGACCCACCTGCGCAACATCAAGCAGAAGCTCAGTACCGCCAACGTTGTGCACGCGATCGTCGAGGCGTTTCGCAGGCACGAAATCGAACTTTGATCCATCCCCAGATCTGGGTATTTCCCGGGCAATCGTCGCGTGGTCGGATGGGGTTCCATCTCGAGGAACCGCAATGATTCAGGTCCATGTCGTCGACGCGTCAAACAGCTTTGCCTATCGAGGGGATCTCGACAGCTACTTCCGCCTGCGGCATGAAATCTATGTCGATGAACGTGGATGGCAGGACCTGAGACGCCCCGACGGTCGCGAGATCGACGCGTTCGATACTCCAGAAGCGATTCATCTGCTCGGCATCCAGCCAGGAAGAGGCGTCGTTGCCGGATCCCGTTTCGTGCCGAGCCTTCGGCCCCATCTGATGAGCGAAACCTTTCCGCAACTCGCCGAGGGCGGCGTTCCGCGCCGACCCAATATCTTTGAATGGACCAGGTTCTTCGTGGCGCGGGATCTTCGTGAGCCCGGCCGACCTTGCCAGGCAGCCGGCGTGATCTACTGCGGAATTTTGGAATTCTGTATCCAGCGACATATCAGCAATCTGACAATCGTGTGCGAGGAGTACTGGTTCGACCGCCTCGCATCGATTGGCTGGAATCCGAAGCAGCTTGGGCCTGCGCTCGCACATGGTGATATGACGATCATCGGTCTGATGGTTGATGTCAGCCCGTCAGCCTTGATCGCGACGCGACAATTCTACCGCATAACCGAGCCTGTGCTTTGGGCCGAAACGCCATTCAAGCGGCTGGCCTGACCGCGGGCCGTCCGCTTTTGGGCGTCACGCCTCGAACGAACATGCTGCCTGACACTCGCAGAGGGCGGCGATGTACTATCGCGTGCAAATCGGCTGTCTGCCTCGCGCCATAACAGCCATTCAAAGGCGGAGGTGTCCAAGACGGGCGCGCGCTGAGGCGGGGCAAGCGTACCAGCCTTGGCATCGAAATCGAAGAAGAAGGTCGGGGAAAAGGACACACCGGATCTTGGAGAGTACGACTTCTCCTTCGATCCAATTCCTTTTTTTGGGCAGTTCACGCCCGAGAGCCTGGTGAAGGCGACGGACACAATTCTTGAGGGCCTGGCCAAATTTCCCGATGCGTCGCTGTTATCGTGCGGGCTGGCTTGGGACCCACTGGCCGCATCCTCGCAGGCCTCCACGTGACCGCCAAGGGTCGCGGTGCGGCAGTGCTCGATCGCCATGATGGACAACACAGACATCAAGGCAGGTGAAGTCAAGATCGGCGAGCTGAAGGGCAACATGGACGCGATCAACGCAGCCCGACGAAAGGGCGGCTGTGTTGCCGGCACTCTGTAAGCCGCTCCAACGTTAAAATTGTCGGCTTGCTTCCCGCCCTCGCGACTGCGGAGTGATCGTTCCATCGATTGACTCGCGTAATGCACAGGCAGTTAATCTCCCCGCAAGGGCAAAAGAGGGGCTATGAAACTGGGAGAAAACGATGACTGTCCAAAAAGAAGACTATCGAACCAACAGAGCCGACTTCGCCATAGCTGCCATGCATAGCCGAGCGACCCCTGAGGGCGATCGTGACGATTTGGTGGCGAGGAAAAAGGCCCTGTGGGTAACAGATCGGCGATCTGCAAAATTGGCTGCAAACCCGTCCGAAAGCTCGCCAGAACCCAAGGCAAAAGCGCGCGGTAAGTGAATCGTGCCAGTCAATTTCTTACTGCCGAGTACCTCGTTCACATTGTTCGATTACATTACATTTATCTAATGTACTAACCAGCCAGTCGGGCATTCCCGAAGGCTCGCTGGTCAGGCTCAGCGGCCCCCCTAACCCAAGCTGCTGGGCCGCCTGCTAAGGAAGTGCGTATATCGCTGATACGGTCGTCGGTGACCCCCTCCGTACCGCGGCCGGGATCGCAACCACGTCACCGACCGGACTGGGCGCTCAGCCGCGACGGTTTTTTGGCGCTGGCCGGCCCAGGGGTGGCGCCCTGCCGGCGGCGGAACAAAAAAACCGGGAAGGCGGGGGGCTGGAAACAGCGTAGTTGAAGCCGATGTTCGGGACGATATTGAGGACGAGCTTCTGGCTGAGGAGTTTGCCGAGATCGATGCTGTCTTGGCACGCTCATCAAAGATCCTCAGCGGCGCAGACGTGCCTGGTCGAAAGGAGGAAACGTCAAGACGTGACCGGCCGGAGCCGCAAAACGGCCTGATCTACGATCTCGACTGGAATAAAGAAGAACGGCTGGCCGAATGGCAGGCCGTGATTGCCGGGACGAGCGATCAGCCCATCGTTCTGCGCGGCGCAATCCTGCTTAAGGCCTGGTCCGACAACATCGAGGTGCTGCAGCATGCCGCATGGCTTGGGCCACTGCTGATTGCCGCGCTGCTGCGCCAGGAAGGTCTTGCCGCCAACCATCTCGCCTGCCAGCATCTCGGTGCCAAAAACATTCCGCGCGAGCGTCGGCGAGCACACAATCGCAGTGACCGGTTGCTGGCCTGCCTCGATGCGATCCATGACGCCGCACTCGTGGGGCTGAAGGAGCACAACCGGCTGGTGATGGCGAAAAGCCAGATGGAGCGGCGGCTCAAACAACGGCGCGCCAGCTCGAAACTGCCCGACTTGATCGAACTGGTGCTGTCGCGGCCACTTGTCTCGACAGGCCTTATCCAGGACAGCCTGAACGTGACAAAACAGGGGGCGCTCAATCTTGTCGGCGAGCTCGGCCTGCGCGAGATGACGGGCAGGGGAAGGTTTCGCGCCTGGGGGATTGTTTAGTCCGCTTCCATGATTTTACGAAATTATCGAACTTGACGAACTTGCGCTCTGTAACCATATTGGTGACAGCAGGAGGTTCTCATCATGGCCGCTCCAAAACGCATCAATCATAGCGGGACCGCATCGCATGCGGGAGTCGCCGCCCTGAGCTTCACCACAAAGCTGCCGGCACAGGCAGACTTCAAGAAGGTATTGCTCGAACGCTATCAGGAAGCGATCGCACGCAGCCGCAAGATCGGCCACCGCGTATCGTTCCGGGTAGAGGTCGATCCGGCGGCTGATGCGCAGACGATCACGCCGGTCGAAGAGCAACCGATCGCTTCGGATGTGTTTCCCCTCGAGGATACAGGCAAGCCCGATGCCGAACTCGAGGCGGCTCTTGCCGGAGCGCGCGCGCGTGGCCACAAGCGTGTCGCCGAAATTGTCGCCGGCGAGGAGATGCTGAGCGCTGAAGCCTTCGCCAAGTTGCTTGGCACCTCGCGCGTGACAGTCAACGCCAGGCGGCAGAGTGGGCAGGTGCTCGGCATCGATGGCGCCAAACGCGGCTTCCGCTTTCCTGTCTGGCAACTCGACAAGGACGGTCGTCCGTTCGGGGCATTGCAGGCGCTGCATGCCATGTTGGGCAACAGTGCCTGGGCCGTCTACCGGTTTCTGGTGTCGCGCCATGGCGCCCTCGATGGCCGGACCGGCCTTCGAGCCCTTCAGCAAGGCGATGACGCCTCGGTTTTGGCCGCGGCGGAAGGCATGGCCAGGGGCGATTTCGACTGAATGCCCGGCGTTCCACCTCCAGCGGCCTTCTTCATTGCATGTCCTCAAACTTGCACCGGCAGATGATCGGACCATACGCGGCAAGATGAAAGATGGTTGCGGTATTTTCCAATGATATGTTTAACCTCCGTGCTGGGCGGCTTCAGGGCGACATGCGAAAGCACCTGTGGGATCACTGTCAGGGTCGATGGAATATATCCTCATTACCTTGTTATGGACCGGCCCCACCAGGAACTCTTTGGATAAGTGGCCGTTTCCTCGACATACGGAAAAGCCTATCGGAGGTTCACATGTTTATACGAATAGTAAGCGCGTCGGCGCTCGTCCTTGCTTTCGCGTCGCCGGGCTTTGCCGACTGCGGCCAAGAGTTGAAAGTGCTTGAGCCGAACGTCATCACCGCCGAAACGGGCGCGAGCCCAAATAAATCAGGCATCCCGGCGACGAAGCACCAAGAGGAGGTCATGGCCGGCAAGCAGCAGGGGGGTAATCCTGAAATCACCGGATCAACGGCGGGAAATGTGAAGCCAACCACACCTCATCAGGAGCAAGTGACTGGCAACCGTAGCGCCCAGAATGCCGAACATCCTAGCCAGCTAATGGCGGAAGCTCACAAGATGTCCCAAGCTGGCGACGAGCAAGGCTGCATGAAAAAATTGGCAGAACTCAAGGACGCCCTTGGCGTCAAGTGAACGCCAGATTGCCGGATGTTTCGAAGGCAGACACCGCCAGGATCGCTCGCTTGAAAGCCTGATGGAGTCGACACCGCGGAGCAAGCGCCATCGGCCACCCTTCGATTTGAAACTGCTCGCATTTCTACGGCGGCAGCTGCCGTCTTCTGGTCGCTGCATCGACCAGTTCGCGAGCGTGATTTAGACGATTTTGCGAGTATCAACTTCGCGACGCCTTTCGCCAAAAGACGCCGCGCGGTGACCGCCTCGTGGAAGGCAAGGTCAGATCGGCATAACGCGCGTCCACGGTTCCGGCCCGAACGGGCACGGCTGGGCGAGACCTTTGAGTTTCGGGTGCACGGACGGGTGTCAGGTGCGGGTGGATGGCGAAACCTGCGCAACAAGCGAGGCCAGCGCCAACGCCCCGGCTGCGGTGTTCACGATGACTGCGGAAGGCGTTGTGTTGGGCCAGCGCTACCTGACGGCCTCGCAATCGCCTCGACCAGATCGACCTGCGGCGGCAGGCTTTTTGCCGGATCTTTGAACCATTTCTGAAGCCGCGCGAGTGCTTGTGCGAGGGTGCCGTGAATAAGGGGCCGACGCTCGGTGTCGTAGCTGTCAGGCAGGGCAGAGCCCGCTTCTCGACGGATGACCATGGCAAGCTTCCACGCGAGATTTTGAGCATCATGAATGCCTGAATTGCCGCCGAACGCCCCGTCGGAGGCGTCAGATACGCCGCGTCGCGCCATGTAAGTTCCCTCGTTGGGCTGGGCTGACTGGAACGCTGACTGGAACGCTGACAGGAACCTCTCCTCGTCGCTGGTGCGCCTTGCCGCTGTCGGGACGAACTTTCTTCCATCCGGCTTGGCGCTGCCGGTGCCTGCGCACGCACTGCTCAGTGATCAGGGAGAGTGTTCTCGGGCATTCCGCTATCGCGACCTCGTTTCGAACGTTTTAACACGCCCCCTCAAGCTTGATCCCGCCGAGCGCTGCACTAGCCCTTCCGATCTTGGCTATTGCCAATGCGTGTTCGACCAGGCTTGCGCAGACGAACGCTTCAACTCTCAAAGTCACGACGCCGCAATATTTGCATCACTCGTCGTAGCAATTTCTGGAAATGCGCAACTCGACAACCGCCTGCTACAGCCAGGCGTGTTCGTCGTCCAGCCTTCACCAAGGGGACGCGCTGGCGGACGAATCCCCATCACCCAGTTCACGATGACTGCGTCCCACCCGCTCACCGCTTGGCGCTGTCACTGTCGGCTTCGGCCCGAACAAGGAACTGCTCGGTCGTGGAGGGAAGACGGGATTTCAGCCAATCCGCCATCGCGACTTCCTCTCGCAGATTCTCTTCGCAAGCCCGAAGTACCTCGCTTTCGCCGAGCGATCGAGCAGCGGCAATCAGGATCGTGTAGGAGGCGATTTCCATGTGCTCGAACGTGTAGCTCGCGAGCGATCCTTTCATCACCTCGTCTCCAGCGAAGACGCCGCTCAGCGATTGCGCCATCGCCGTCAGCTTACCGCCAGCATCCTTCATCGTGGATGAACCCTCGTCCATCTGATCGAGACAAGTCTTCAGCCGGGCAGCCTGCTGCTTGGTCTCGTCGAGGTGCTGTCGGATCCGGTCGCTCAGTTCGGGATAATTCTCGATACGGCTCAACTGCCCGTTCAACATCGTTTCTGCCTGCTCTTCCATGGCATGAGCGTCTCTAAGCCATTGGACAAACCATTCCCGGCTTTCTGACATTTCGAATCTCCTTTGCTATTTAAGGAAAAACTTTCAGAAGAAGACATTGTTCCGGAGCAAAGCCGCGGGACAGGCTTGATCCTGCCAGAGGATCCGCGCCGTCGGCGGATCTCAATTCACCTCTCGAAATCCTCAGCAATGCGGGTGAGGGCCAAGATCGCGGAAGATCGGCGCCAGGAAAACGGGCCATGGACGCGAGACGCGCCGATCAACCACACGTGCTCCCCGCTGCGCGTTCCATTACAAAGTCCAACTGGCACTGTGAGGGCGAAGGATCTAGCCTGTCAGTTTTGTGAAGTCGTGGCGCCGCGCGCGAACATGTGCCAGCAAATTCGTTTCGTTTACGACCCCTGATTGAAAGAGATTCAGCGTGGTCGAGGCCAGAATCTGACCGTCTATCGGGGTGCTGTACCATTTGGCGTCGGCGGTTACCTGGTCGACAACCCGCTGGCAGATCGCCCGATCTTTAGGTCTAAGGAACTGATTTTTCAGTGCTCGTAGCATCTCGACGCCTTGAAACCGAGAGTCACCTGTCTCCCGCGCGATACCCATGCGTGGTCTCCGAGCATGGACCCTAAACGCATTCAGACAGAAAATTGCCATTCGTTTGAGTGGTACCGATGTCGCGTGGATAAGCGGCGGTCCGCGAGCTAATCCACCATGTCGCGCAGCGGCTTCTTGCGCTTTGGCGTCCTGTACTTCTCGACCCGCCTGACCTTGTCGATGTCGATCGTCACCAGCGGTCCCAGATCGACAGTCACCCTGCCGCCTTCCTCGTCTACGCGTGTGATCTCTCCGGTAAGCTCGATCTGCTGCCCCTTCTTCACCTTGGTATGATCGATGATCGAATGCGGAAAGCTATAGCTCGGAATCGAGACGTTTACGCAGTGCTGGGTGACCCGTTTGCGAAGGCGGCCGGGATCGCCACCTCGTCACGAATGGAAATTCCGGGCGCCGTTCCATGAGTCTGGTGCGCTCGGCGCCTTACTCAAGATATTGCTAATTATGGATGAGCCCGCTTCCTCCAATCGATGGATGAAGCCGATCGTGGGCCGGTGCTACTTTGATGCATCGCGCGCCTTACCCGACAAGAGCTGGCTCCAGGGGCAAAATATGAGCAAGACGACTCTCATTGCTATCGCAATCCTCGCGATCAGTGTCGGCTGTGCCGAAGCCAAGGACCGTAAGGTCGAAACGGCGACCCACCGTAAGGTCGAAACCGCGACCCTCGGCACGTATGCCAATTCGAAGAACCTGCCGGTTTGTACAGCGGCAAGCTCACTCTTCGAAGTCCTCGGTGATAAATGTTTTCTCGTCACAGGTTCGATGATCTATGGCGACATCGCCGAACTCTCCCGGACAATCACTTTGAGTTGGTAGCCGAGGCAACAACCTCCCAGCGCATTCTCCGGTATGAAGCTGCGTCGCAGGGGCTGCCTTCGCCCAGATATCGACCCAGTCTTCGCGCGTCGTCAATACCGGCGCAATCCCCAGTCACCACGGGCCTCTCCAAAATTCTTATGCCGTCCGCACCTGCGGTCGAGCGTGTCGCGCCAACACAGCAGCGCCTCTGCATCGTTTGGGCAACCCAACCATAGCTTCCGGTCCGGAAACTCGCTTACGCGTCTCATCGTCCATTCGGCAGTGGAAAATTAGGCCGATTTGGCAGTGCTCAGAATCGCGTAGCTGTCCTGCGATCCGCTCGGAGAGGATGGCGAGTGGTTGCGGCAACTGCGCCTCAAGCTGGCTGGCGACCGCCGTCTGCAGCCCGCTGCTGCGGAGCAGCGCTGACGCTGCGTTCGTCCGGACCGTCGCAAGACCGCTTGATTGTATCCGGCCTGGAGACAGACAAACGCCGGCGCAACCTCACCCTGAAACAAAAGACAATATCGATGACCTTCAACAGCTATGCTCCGAAGGGTTCAAGCGCCTGCAAACATTCACCGTGCCAATTTCGCCATCGCCGCTTCGATAATGACGGCGCCATCAATTTCATGGAGCAAGCTTTGCCGCCAAGGGGTTCTGCCCGATGGCGGCGATCAGGCTCGTGCATACCTCGATCACCATCACCAAGATCCTGCGAGACGCAGAAGAGGCGAGCCGCTTCATGAAGCGGCTAGAAGACCCCAAACCCAAAAGCCGCTGATCGATTTGAGCCGCAGTAACGAAGTGTAACCGGGTTCCCACTACAAGAAGCTCAAACCGCGCAAGACCGCTGATCGATACGGCCACGATCTTCAACGGTCTTGCCCTAACGGAAGCCGCCCCAATGGAAATCGCCACGAACGGCCAAACGACTAGCCATCTGATGACGTCACGGCGCTTTGCACCTCTCTTCTGGACGCAGTTCCTTTCCGCCTTCAACGACAATTTCCTCAAGAACACGCTGGTGTTCCTTATTCTGTTCACCCTGGCGGCGGACAAGGCTGCATCACTGGTCACGCTGGCGGGTGCCGTCTTCATGGCTCCTTTCCTGCTCCTGTCCGCCGTTGGTGGCGAGATCGCCGACCGGTTCGACAAGGCGCTCATCGCCCGTCGGCTGAAATTCACCGAGATCGCCGCTGCGGCTGTCGCTGTCGTTGGAATCACCCTGTCGTCGATCCCGGTGCTGATGATCGCGTTGCTCATGTTCGGCATCATCTCGGCGCTGTTCGGACCGATCAAGTACGGCATCCTGCCGGATCATCTCGAGCGCAAGGAATTGCCCCGCGCCAATGCCTGGATCGAATCGGCAACCTTCGCCGCCATCCTCGGCGGCACTATCGCCGGAGGCGTCGTCTCGGCCGATGGCATTGGCGTCTCGGTGTTCGGGCCGATCATGATGATCCTTGCCGTGGCCTGTTGGTTTGTCAGCCGCTACATCCCGTCCACCGGTTCTGCGGCTCCCGACCTAGTCATCGACAAAAACATCTTTCGCTCGACCTGGCGACAGGTGAACGGTTTGCGTGCCGACAAGCGGATCTGGCGCGCCGGACTGATGACGTCGTGGTTCTGGCTGATCGGGGCCATTGTCCTTTCGATCCTGCCTACATTGGTCAAGGATTCGCTCGGTGGCGGAGAAATCGCTGTCACCGCCTATCTAGCGGTGTTCGCCGTGTCGATCGCCATTGGCTCTGCCATAGCCGCATGGATGTCGCAGGGCCGCATCGTGCTCTTGCCAGCCCCGGTTGGCACTGCGTTGATGGCACTGTTCGGCTTGGACCTGGCCTGGACCATCTGGAGCATGCAGCCTTCGATCGGGGCCGAAACGCTCGCAATTTTCTTCGCCGGGCCAAACACGGTCCATGTTGCGGTCGACCTTGCCGGCATGGCTATTGCCAGCGCCTTTCTTGTCGTACCAACCTTCGCCGCCGTACAAGCCTGGGCGCCCGAAGCCAGCCGCGCTCGCGTCGTCGCGGCGGTGAGCATAGTCAATGCAGGCTTTATGACGGTGGGCGGCATACTTGTCGCCGCGATTCAAGCAGTGGGCGTCTCCACTGGAGGTATCCTGTTCGGCCTCGCCGCGCTCAACGTGGTCGCCGCCTGGCTGATGCTGAGATATCTGCCAACCAACGCCTTCCGCGACTTCGTTTCCATTCTGTTCCGAGCCTTCCATCGTCTGGAGGTGGAGGGGCTGGAAAACCTTAAGGCGGCCGGCCCGGCACCCATCCTGGCGCTCAACCATGTCAGTTTCCTCGACGGCCCATTGGCTTTGACGCTGACGGATGAGGAGCCGGTGTTTGCCATCGACTACACCATCGCCCAAGCCTGGTGGATGAAGCCGTTCATGAAACTTGCGCGCGCCCTGCCGCTCAATCCGGCCAAGCCGATGTCGACCCGCACGCTTATCAAGGCCGTGCAAGGCGGCAATCCGCTTGTCATCTTCCCCGAAGGCCGGATCACCGTGACCGGCGGCCTGATGAAGGTCTATGACGGTGGCGCCATGGTGGCCGACAAGACCGGCTCGATGATCGTGCCAGTGCGCATCGACGGCCTGGAGAAGAGCTATTTTTCGCGGCTGAGTTCGCTGCATGTGCGCCGCCAGCTGTTCCCAAAGGTCAAGGTGACGATACTAGAACCGGCCAAACTTGAAGTACCGCCGGATCTCAAGGGCCGGAAGCGCCGCGCAGCGGCGGGTGCTGCCCTCTACCAGGTCATGTCGGATCTCGTCTTCCGCACCCAGGACATCGACAAGACTGTGCTGGAGAAGATCATCCAGACGGCGAGCGAACGCGGCATGAAGCAACTGGCTGTGCAGGACCCCGTCACCGGTTCGCTGAGCTACGGCAAGCTGCTGACAGCCGCCGCCGTGCTTGGAGAGAAATTCAAGAACCTCTATGCCGGCCAGCAGACGCTCGGCATCATGCTGCCCAATGCCAACGGCGCCTGTGCGACGCTGCTCGGCGTCATGTCCGCCGGCAAGGTTCCGGCGATGATGAACTTCACTGCCGGTGCGGCCAACATCCTCTCCGCTTGCAAGGCCGCCGAGGTGCGCACCGTGCTGACTTCACGCGCCTTTGTCGAACAAGCGAAACTTGGCGCCGTGGTCGAGGAACTCGGCCGCTCGGTCGATATTGTGTGGCTTGATGATCTGAGGGCCACCATTGGCCTCAAGGACAAGCTGCTCGGCCTATTGCGCAAAAATACACCCCGGGTCGCCCGCAAGCCCGGCCAACCGGCGGTGATCCTGTTCACCTCAGGTTCTGAAGGCATGCCTAAGGGCGTGGTGCTCACCCATCGCAACATCCTGGCTAATGCCGCCCAGGCCGCCTCGCGTATCGACTTCCATTCGGGCGACAAGGTCTTCAACGTGCTGCCGATCTTCCACTCGTTCGGCATGACAGCAGGTACGGTGCTGCCGCTGATATCGGGCGTGCCGGTCTATTTCTATCCCTCCCCGCTGCACTATCGCATGGTGCCGGAGTTGGTCTACGCATCGAACGCGACGATCATCTTCGGCACCGATACGTTCCTCAGCGGCTATGCGCGTACGGCACACCCTTACGACTTCCGCTCAGTGCGCTATTGCTTTGCCGGCGCGGAACCCGTCAAGGCTTCTACGCGCGCGACCTACATGGAAAAGTTCGGCCTGCGCATCCTTGAAGGCTATGGCGTGACCGAAACCGCGCCCGTGATCTCCATCAACACGCCGATGTACAACCGCTCCGGCAGTGTCGGCAAAATCATGCCGGGTATGGAGTACCGCCTGGACCCGGTGCCTGGCGTCGAGGATGGCGGACGGCTTTTCGTGCGCGGGCCCAATGTCATGGCGGGCTATCTGCGCACCGAGAAGCCGGGCGTGCTCGAGCCGCTCGAAGACGGCTGGCATGACACCGGTGACGTGGTCGCCGTCGACGACGTCGGCTTCATCACCATTCGAGGCCGCGCGAAGCGCTTTGCCAAGATCGGTGGCGAGATGGTTTCGCTGGCCGCCGTCGAGGCACTGGCGGGCGAATTGTGGAAAGGCTCGCTCTCGGCAGTCGCTGCCGTGCCAGATGCGCGCAAGGGCGAAAAGCTGGTCCTCATTACCGAGGCTGTCAACGCCACGCGTGCCGAATTCCTGGCCTTCGCCAGGGCCAACGGCGCCATGGACCTGATGGTGCCGGCCGAAGTGCGCGTCGTTGCGAAAGTGCCTGTCCTCGGCTCAGGCAAGCTCGATTTCTCCGCTGTGATCAAAATGGTGAGCGGCGAAGACATGAAAACCCAAGCGGCTTGAACGACTCGCTTTTACGGGTAACTTTTGTGTATCTCGGTTGAGAACACGGGACCGCCGCGAAAGTTCGGTGCACGCAGCGCCATGCGAACGAGCTGCAGCTGGCGAAAACGATGGTGCAGGGTCGATGCGCTCATTTGCACATGCCGCGAGCTCGTCGATGCTGAACTGTCGAGGCGGCGGTCATAGAACTGGCAAGCGAGGACCATTGGCTTGTCCGACTATCGTTGCGCCTTCAGCAGACGCTCGAGCGTTGAAAAGTCACTCATGTCGCGGTAGGGCGTCAGGTCAAGATCCTTGGGGATCTTCTTGAGCTTCTCTTCGGAGATCGGTTTTTCGTTCTTTTTGTTGAAGGCCTGGTAAGCGGACCAGCCAACACCCGCCGCCTTCACTGCATCGCGTTCGGCTCGAAGAGCGATTTGATGCGCGTGCAGATAATGAAGCCCGAGTTCGTCTAGGAGCGCCTTTTCAACGATTTCGTGCGTTAGCAGAAATGGGGCAAGCCGGACCTTGGCCGATTTCCAATCCATAGTGCGAGGCATATGGCGATCGATATAAATCGTTCTGCCATCTTTGCTGTATCCAGCAATGTAGGGGATATCGAAATCATGAACGATCTTCACCCGACGATGCAGCGCCCGCACAGCGTCACTCAGTACATCATCGTCCAAGTCTTCGGAAACGTGGCGGACTTCATCTTCAAGCTTCATTTTTTCCACACTGACACCAGCGGCGCTTTGCTCCCATAGACCCGATCCTTGCGTTGACGGCCAACGTGGGAATCGTTCGTAATGCCCGCTCATGTTCCTGGGCTGTCGTGCATTCGTCATAAGCGTCGGATGCGGGAAAAGCGCCGACCACCAGGAAACCAGCAGACTCGGAGAAACATTGGTGACCGGTGCCGGCCGGAAGAACTGCCATATCGCCGGCCTTCCAGGACAATGTACGGCCCCTGTTGCCCCCGAACCGAACCTTGCCGGTGCCGCCCGCAACCCCAAGCACTTCATTTTTGCGGGAATGGTAATGGACGTAGTGGTAGATGCCGTCCCGCCAGCCGCTACTCCAGCCATTGGCCTCGAAAAGCTCTTCCAGCACGGCTGCGGAATCAAATTGTTCCACCGACCTTACGGCGCCGCGACAGACGACAAACGGCCAGAAGGGGTGGTTCGGCACGAGGCCGTCATCCTTGAACCGAAATTCGAGTGGCTTCTTCATCTTCACGAATTCGGCGAGTTCTTGCTTTCTCGGTCGCGCGATACCCGTCGCCTGCTCGGTAGCTTTCTTCAGGCTCTCGAGAATGCCCACGGCGAATCCTTGCGCTGGATGAGACAGCGGCGAAAGCCTCCGCTCTGGTCTCAACAAATCTCAACCAGCGACACCGCACTTTGTTCCTTTTGTCGAATGGCCGCTATTAAACTGCGGCCCGCGAGGAGAACTGAAACTCAGAGAAGCGCCCGCATGTCGGCCGCTCAGTTGGTGCCTGCCGGAGTTGAACGAGAATTGTCTTGGCGGTACTGCGCCAGAAGGCATTCGCGTCCTCCAGGTTTTTGGATTCCAGGACCCGGGCGATACCTTCGACCTAATTTCCGCCGCCGATTCAGCGGAAACGCGCTTATGTTGAATGATCGATCACCTCACCCGGATCGCCCAAGCTTCGAAGGCCGCAACCTGTTGCTGATCGCTTTCCTGATTATCACCGTGCAAGGCAGCGACGTGCTGCAATTTATCTTCGGCAAGCTGTTCGGCCGGCATCTCCTGGCGCGGTGGCGGAAGCGAAACTCACCGCCGTGCCGTACTTTACCTGGGACAATCGCGACCCCGGCGAGATGCTGGTCTGGCTCAGAAGCGCGGGGTAGCTCTATCGCCATCTGAGCCGCGTTGCATGCCTTGAATTCGCCTGGGCGCGCGTCATCTAGCTTTGAGTGGCGCCAGTCACTTGAACGGGTGGAGGCAGATTGTGGCGCTCGAAGCTGTCGCGCGTCCGAACGCCGGTGGCCGCTTTATTGCGGTCGTGGTGGTGCCGCTGCTATTGGTCGTCGGTGGACTGGCCATTCGCTATGCGGCATTTGCCTCGATCTCGGCGGAACCAGGCTTCGCAGCCTATGCCCAGGCGCTCTGCCGGTGGGATTGCGCGTGGTATGTCGACATTTCCGAACACGGTTATGAGCGCTTTCCCATTCCAAACCAGAGCAATGTCGGACGCTGGGGCTTCTTTCCACTCTATCCGATGCTGGTGGCGGCAATCCGGTCTGTTTTCCCTTTGCCGACGATACTGCTCGCGTCGATCACATCGGTTGCGTGCAGCTACGCGGCCTGTCTGGTGGCGTGGCCGCTGCTCGAGAAGAACATGCGCGCTTATGTGCTATATTGCGCCTTTCTGCTCAGCGGCCCGTTCTCCTTTCACTTCACGACTTTCCTGACCGAACCTCTTTTCGTGCTCCTGACGTCGTGCGTTTTTCTGGCACTCAAACGCTCTAGCTATCTGACCGCGGGGCTGTCATCGGCTCTGCTGTCGGCAACCAGGCTCGTCGGAGTGCTTGTTGTATTTGCGACCGTCATTCAGATGTTCAGGGATTACCGCGCAAAGGGCGGATCGGCGCTTTCGTTCCCACGTTGGGTGCTTGGCCGACCGGATCTGCTCGTTGCAATTCTCATCTCGCCTGCCGGCTTGTTCGCCTACATCCTGTTCCTCTATCTGACGGTCGGGGACGGCTTTGCCTTCCTGCACGTCCAGCGTGCGTTTGGACGTGTGGCGGGCAATCCGCTCGCCTTCATATGGGATGGACTCTCGGCCGTTCCGACGACTGGGTGGCTGCCTACGGCGCCGCAATGGAGCGCGCTCGCCGCACTCATAGGACTGGCACTATCGGCGGTTCTGGCGGTTCGCAGGCAATATGGCGCCGCGTTGTTCTGCGCCTGCTGCATCATCCTGCCGCTGATCACGAACCTGGCCTCGATGGTCAGATACGTCATTGGGCTTGCGCCTCTGACAATGTTGCTGACCACGTTGTTGTCGGCGTCGAAGCTGACTTTTCTTGCGACTCTGGGTCTCTTCCTGGGCGCCTGCTATTTCATGACCGTCGCGTGGATCGGGGGCTATCTTGCCCTGGTCTAGCACTCCGGGCCCGCATCGGCGCGGGGCCTCGCTTGGCGGCTACACGCTGGCGGCGGTTCTGGCGGGGGCAGAAATCATCATCCTTGCGCTTGCTCTCAATCCAGACGTCAATTCCGACTATCGCGCCTATTACATCGGCCGGACGACTACCTGCCTCAATCGCGATGCGGTCGGCAGCTACACACTTGGCGAGACGGTGTCGTTCCGGTCCGACGGAGCCAAAAAGGCAACCGGCATGATGGTCTGTGGCTGGTCGGGGCCGGTAGCCGACGGCACCCATTCGCTGGGCGAGACCTCGCGGCTTCGCCTGGACATACCGCAGCTTCGCGACGGCCTGACCGCCACGCTGCAAATGGCCGCCGTCATTCGTCCGCCCCAGATCATGCAAAGGGTTGTGATCTCGGTGAACGGCGTTCGGGTGCATGCGGTGACGCTGTCCGGCAAAGAGCCACGCACCGTCTCGTTCGTCATCCCACCGGCGGCTCTCGCCGAGGCCAAGACACTCGACATCGCCTTCGACTACCTCGACGGCATTCCGCAAACTCCTGCCGCCAGCAACATCTATAAGCGCTCCATCAAATTGTTGTCGCTCCGGCTCGATTCCATTGACGCGGATTAGGGCGGGCGATCACGCTGCTGGCCGCGTCTTCGCTGCGCAAAAACCCAGCGGTCGAGCATGAGGAGATTGACCGCTGGAACAAGCAAGCATGTAACCAGGATGGAAATTATCGGCGGCAGACTGAGTTTCGCAGTCAAAAGCGCCGGCGCCGCGTAAGCCACCGCGAAGCCGGTTGCCGTCAGCAAGAGAAAACGCGGAGCCTCCGATCGATGCGATCCGCTCGACGCGAAGGTCACGAACTTATGCGCGAGATAAGAAAACAGGGCGGCAGCGGTATAAGCTGCGAGCGAGGCACCGACCGGCGAGAGGCCGAACCGTTGCCATTCGACCAAAGCGGTGGCCATCACTGCATATAGGATCGTTGCAGCGATGCCGACCGACCCGAAGCGCGCCAGCAGCCTCAGCCCGTCGTCGCCGGTCGAACGGCGCTCAGACATGCGCACTGCACGCATACTGCGCTCCAAGCGGCAAAGGCGCGAATACGCGCTCGACTCTTCTGGCCAAGGGCCTTGCCGAGGGTAGCAGCAGAAAATGCTCGGAGCGGATGTCGCTGAAGCCTGTTTCCTGAAAGAGGGACCTTGCTCTGGCGGCTTTGAGCAGGACTGCGTCGTGATCGAACGGACACCGGAACACCGCAAGGCGCGTCATCGGATTGTAGGGATTGTGCTCGATGATGCAGGCGACCCCGCCTGGCCGCACGACGCGCCGCATTTTCAGGAAGAAATCGAGCCAGGAGGAGGGCGGAACGTGATGGACGACGCAACTGGCGAAAGCCAGATCGAACGTGCCGTCCTCATAAGGCAGCCCCTGCGTGCTGCAGGTCCTGTAGGCCACACGCGGATTGTGTTGGCTGGCGCGCAAAATCGAGTCTTGCGAGACGTCGCAGCCATCGAGGCTGTCGAAAGCGCCGTCGAGGTAGCGGTGGAGCGAACCGACGCCGCAGCCGACATCCAGCGCCCTTACAGCCGACCCATCCTGCCGAAGCTTTCGCTCGACCACCAGACGCCGCAGCAGGTCCGCCTTGGCGACAAGGAAGAAGTCGTGCCTGAGTCCGGAAAACCGGATGGACCCTTCGACCGCCTCGCCATAGTTGGAATTATAGCTGTCGAAGAGTTCGGCCATTGGCGGGGACTCCACTCCTGGGCTTGTGAAACGATAGGCGGCGCTCACCAGAGACGGTACGCATCGCCTCGTCGAAGCCGGTGAGCCGATTAATCACATAAAGCGGGCGGCGTTTCACCTCGGCGTGGATGCTGCCAACGTAGAGCCCGACCACACCGGTCATGAAAAGATTGATGCCGCACAGGAGCGACACGATCACCACTGTGGATGTCCACCCGGCAATGATGCCGGTTTCAAAAAACGAGGCAAAGATGGCATAGGCGCCAAAGACCACCGCAAGCGCGGAAATGGCCAATCCGCCCCAGAGCGCCAGGCGTAAGGGCTTCTCGGAGAAACTGACGATGCCGTGAACCGCAAGGTGCACCATCTTCCAGAATGGGTATTTGGTCTGGCCCAGGGTTCGCGCGTGGCGCTCAAATGGCACGGTCGTTTGCTTGAAGCCCATCCAGCCGAACATGCCCCTGACGAAGCGGTCATGTTCGGGCATACGCTTGAAGGTTTCCAGCGGCTTGCGGCCGACCAGGCGGAAGTCGCCGACGTCGCGCGGAATATCGACCGACGTCATTTTCTCCAGCAGGCGATAGAAAAGACTTGCCGTAAAGCGCTTGAACCAGGATTCGCCCTCGCGCTTGACCCGGCGGGCATAGACGATCTCGAAGCCTTCCTTCCACTTGGCCACCAGATCGAGAACGACTTCCGGCGGATCCTGCAGGTCGGCATCCATGACGATGACGGCATCGCCCGCAGCGGCGTCCATACCGGCGGTAATCGCCACTTGGTGGCCGAAATTGCGGGAAAATTCGATCAGCCGAAAGCGCGGCTCGGCGGCAACCACTTTTTGGAGGTATTCGACGCTTCCATCGAGGCTTCCATCATCGACGAAGATGGTCTCGGTTTCGCCGTCCAGCCGGTCGATAAGCGAACTGATCCGCTCGATCAGCCGAGGCAGCACCTGTTCTTCATTGTATATGGGCAGGACGAGCGAGTAGCGAGGCGGTGATCTGTTCACCGTCATTCCAGGGCCGTGGACCACAGAGTCTCGCATGCGGTTGAAAATGTAACGAAAGCTACAAAGTTCCAAAGGTGTGCAAGAAACTGCTAATTTAGCTAGTTCTTGATTAAATGCCGGTTCTCAGTGAGAGATGAGCGTCCGCGCCGAGGCGCGAACTCGATAGGTCGCCAGCGAGGTTCGTCTGGTGATACGCCAGCACAAAGCTGTTTGACCGCCCTGAAGATCGCTGCACGCCCTCCTTCGCGCGCTCCACGTAGGCGCCATCGGCAGTCATCACCACGACGCGGGTGCCGGCGCTGATGTATAGCGGTACCAGCGCGCGCACGCCGTTGGACAGCGTTGCCGGTTTCGCGACGAACCTCTGCCGCTGTTGCGGCCGCTGCTTGCCGTAAGAAGAAGACTTTGCCCGAGATCCACCAGCCTGTTGTTGCGCTCAGGCCCATGACGGCCGGCCGCGACGTTGTCGAGGATTATGGCCATGTCGGGCTGACCTTGCGCAGCCATCCGGCGTCGTTTCTGCGTGCCGATCTTCGCCGGCGCAGCATCGTGACCTGTCAGGAGGCCATGCAGGCGCGAGACAGAAGCTGGCTCGAGGCTGCCGGCCTGGTTTTGGTCCGGCAACGGCCAGGCTCGGCCAAAGGCGTCATGTTCCTCACCGTGGAGGATGAGACGGGCGCCGCCAACGTCGTCGTCTGGGTCAAGGTATTCGAGAAGTTCCGTCGCGTGCTTCTTTCGTCGGCCATGCTCGGCGTGCGCGGCCGCATCCAGCGGGAAGGGGAGGTGGTGCATCTCGTCTCCCATCAGTTGATCGAACTGCCGGCCGAGCTGGCCAGTCTGGGAAACCGCGAGACGCCGTTTCCCGTGCCGCATGGCCGCGGTGACGAAGCCCATTACGGCGCGCCGGGTGTCGATCCGCGGAGCCTGCCGAAGGGCCGAAACATCGTCGATCCATACGAGCACATCGACGGCATCTAGGTGAAGACGCGGGATTTCCGATAGAAGCTGCAGCGGATATATCGTCATCATGTGGTAGTCTGGCCCGCATGACGCACGAAAACGGCGAGCATCTCGACCGAGATGCCGACATCGCGCTCCATGAGCGGCATGCGGCGATCGAGCTGGTCGAGGCGCTTGGTCGTCGCGGCCTGTTGTCGCTCGGCGGCGTCCGGCGACAGGAAGGATGCGATGGCCGCCTCTGCAATCAGCGTGCGCGATTGGTCACGTCGTGCCGCGTGGGCCGCGAGCGCCTTCATCACCTCGGGTTCGAGACAGACCGACAGGCGCTGCTTCTTCGACGGATTGGCCACGGGCGCCTCGCAGCTCCATGGCGTCGTTCGGATCGAGCGAGACCTGGCGGGCCATGCCCTGCATAATCTGGTTGCCGCGGCTGATCCGCGCAGTGTCGTCATCGACCTCGTCATCGAAGCCGCCGTCGAAATCGTTCTCGATCGGCGCCCTCTTCTCCACCGGCGCGGCGCGGTTCAGCTCGGGCTGTTGACGCCGTTCCGATCCCGTTGGATCTTCGTCGCCGATGTCTGCGGCGCCGGCTGCGTCGGCCGACACGATGCTCGCCGGCCTGGCCCGAAGCGGCAGCCGGGCTCCAGTCGTCCGGGCCCGGCTGTGCCGGCCTGGTAAGCACCGGCGGCGCCATGATCCGGTCCTTGAAACGGCGATCCTCGTAGCGCGCCTTCTTCGCGCGGATCGGCGGCGTAGCCGCCACCATGACGATCTCGTCGGCGGGCGGGAGCTGCATGATCTCGCCCGGATCAGCAACGGTCTGGCGGTCTCGGAGCGCGACACCATCAGATGGCCAAGCCAGGGCGAGAGCCGATGGCCCGCATAGTTGCGCATGGCGCGCATCTCGGGAGCACCTCGGCGCGGTTCCGCTCGCGCGATAGAAGCAGCGGTTGGCGATTGAGCAGCATGGAATCGCCGAATTCATGCGCGCGGTATCGATACGCGATGAAGGCTGCGGAGGCCTTGGCGAGCAGAGCATCGTCGGCAAAGGCGCGCAGGAGCTCGAAATGGCTTTCGCCGGGCTGGTGGACGCCCGTGAGAACCGCATCGACCACGCGAAGCCGCGTGCCCCGCGCGATGCGCCCTGTCGCAATGCCATTTCCGGCACGCGCATTGCCGCCGGGATTGGCGGCTGCCTCAAGTGCGCGCACTACGCTCGTGCCGATCGCAATGATGCGGCTGCCGCGCAGCTTCGCCCACGCGACCTGCGCCGCGGTGTGCCCAGGGATGCGGTATGGCTCGTCGAAGGGAAGGCGCGAGTCGAGCGCGGGATCGCCGGTAGAAGAGACGCCCGCAGCATGCGTGAGTGTTGCAAAGCCAACGTCGTGCCGACGCCAGGCTTGGAGCGTGCGCCAGTCGAGCGCGAAGCCTGCCGATGGCGCCTCGAACGCGACCGGCCCGGCGGCAATCTTCGTCCAAACATCCCACAGTGCCAACGGCTCGGGAACATGCGCGTATTGGATCGGCCGGCCGTGCTGCGCCAGTCCTGCAAGCACCGCTGCGCGATTGCCTGGGAAGTGCAACTCGAGAAGGCGTGGATGGTCGAGAAGGCGCTCGACGACGGCGTCAAGCGAGCCGAGCCGGAGGCGATCGCCTGGTGACAGCGGAGGTGGAGGCAGCCGGTCTTCCGTGCGCGTGCGGTGATCGCCCGAGCCGAAGGCAATCGCCACGAATCGGGTTGGATCGGGAAATGATAGCCAGCCCGCCAGGCGGATCTCGATCGCCTCACCGCTTGGGACATGCGTGCCGTGCAAGCTGGCAGGCAAGGTCGCGGCGTCATTGGCGACGACCAGATCGCCGGGGTTGAACAGCGTCGCGAGTCCAGCTCGCGGCAGGTCGCGCATCGTGCCGTCCGCCTGGACGACGAACAGCCTGGCGGAGCGCCGATCGGGACGATCGGCGGCAATCATCCATGTGCTCCGGCCAGAAGCGTAGAGCGGACAGGCAACGCGTCGAGCATCTTTTCGATGATCTCGGCAGCTGCCTTCTCGGGGCGCTTCAAGGTCGCCGGATCAGCATCAGGGATCGCGAGCGCGTGCAGTGGGGTGTCCATATCGCCGGGGTCAAGCGCGAGGAGCCGGATGCCGTCTGCCTTCGCCTCCTCGTCCCAAATCGCCGTCAGATGGGCAAGAGCGGCCTTGCTCGCGCCGTATGCTCCCCAGCCGGGATAGGCGTTCACCGCGGCGTCGCTGGAAAGGTTGATCACCAGCGCGCCACGGCCGCCGCGCGCGGACGCCGCAAGCGCACCGAAAAGAGCCTTCGTCAGCCGGAACGCGCCGACCAGGTTGACCGCGAGCGCCGTTTCCAGCTCCTCGCACTCAGTATCGGCGAGGAGCGCCAGAGGGACAGGGCCGAGGCTCGAGGCATTGTTGATCAGGACGTCGAGCCCGCCGAGGCTCGCGGTTACCTGTAGCGCGATCGAGTAAGTGTCCTCTTTCTTGCCGACGTCGCCGACAATGCCGTGCGCGCCCGTCTCGTCAGCGATGCGTGCGACGTTCGCGGCGGTGCGGGCGACGAAGGCGACCCACGCACCCTGTGCGGCAAGCTGCCGCACAAGCGCCAGTCCGAGGCCGGACGTGCCGCCCGTGACCGCCACGCGAAGTCCCTGAAGTTCGATATTCGTCTGCATTGCCAGTGCTCCCTTAATCCGTATGCCTCTTGCTACAAGTTCAAGTTAACTTGAAGTCAAGCGGGAATTGTGCTTTCGTTCATGCATGGATTCCATGTTGACCATCACCGACGTGTCACGGCGCAGCGGCGTCGCCTCATCGGCCCTGCGCTTCTACGAGGAGCGCGGGCTGATCGCGTCCGAGCGGGCCGGCTCGGGACACAGACGCTACCCGCGATCCGCGCTGCGCCGAATCGCCTTCATCGTCTTCGCGCAGCGAATTGGGCTGACGCTTGAGGAGATCGGCGCCGAGCTTGCCAAGTTGCCAGCCGATCGCATGCCGTCGCGTCGGGATTGGTCGCGGTTGTCGGGCCAGTGGACCAAGCGCATAGACCAGCGCATCGCCGAGTTGCAGCGCCTGAGGTCGGGGCTTACCGAGTGCATCGGTTGCGGCTGCCTGTCGATGGACCGGTGTAGCCTTGCGAACCCTGCCGATATGGCAGGACGCAAGGGGCCGGGGCCGAGGTATTGGCTGGGGTGATTTGGCAGCGTGCCTGTCCCTATTGCAGAACTCGGCAGCGCAAGACTTCGCCAAGTGCGAGACGCTGCCAGGTAAGGGCGCGGCGGCCCTGATGTTAATTCAGGAATCGCGCTGAACCGGACAGCTCCTGCTGTCTCAAAATCGCGGTCAACAAGGGGTCAGAACAAGAGCTGCTCCAAATCGACGCGATGGAACGCTCCCGCTCCGCGGGGTTGCATCGTTAGGATGGACAACCGGGAGCGCAAGACTCCTGCGGCGGATTTGATTCGTGATCGTCGCGCAGCCGTACCAGCAGTGCCGCCCGCAGGCCCGCTGCATCTCTTCCGGCGATGCGATCGCCTGTCGCGAGCGACTCAGGTGCTCTTCAGGGTTCCGTTCATCCCTTCCGGATAGAAGCCGCCCTTGCTCACGCCATCCTTATCGGTGAGATAGACGATCCGCAGCACTTCCTGCGGCGTCCTGGTGAACGCGATCGCGTCGGGCGTCGAGGGAACGAAATTGGCCTTGCCATTCACCTGGATGCCCTGGTCCTTGTCTTCCGGCCCGTCGATCTTGTCTCGTGCGTCCGAGACGGCGTTGGCGGCCTTCCAGGCTTTCTCTCCCTTCCGGTACAGTGTGGAGCGCGCCATTCCCATGTGGTAG
This sequence comes from Mesorhizobium sp. M0898, assembly GCF_040319695.1. NCBI lineage: Bacteria > Pseudomonadati > Pseudomonadota > Alphaproteobacteria > Hyphomicrobiales > Phyllobacteriaceae > Mesorhizobium > Mesorhizobium sp. M0898. The sequence continues at coordinate 174,490 of NZ_JAMYOE010000007.1, forward strand.
GCCTCGACCGCCAATATGCCGGCGGCGGCGGCGAGAAACTCCTTGTTCTTCAGAACCGTCGCGGCACCGGCATAGGCGGTGACGCCGACATCCTCGAACAGCATGCCGCCGAGAACGAAGTTCGTTTCGTTGCCGAAGGGGTCGAAGTCCCGCCCGAGGCCCGCTGCCTCCGCAACCGCCTTGAACCCCGCATCGAAATCGATGGCCGGCCTGTCGACTGCGTTCTTTGCAAGCGTCTTGCGGTAGAACCGGACATGCGCGAGTTCGTTTTCAGCAACCTCTTGCATGAATTCGCCGATGGCGGGTGTCTCGAAGGACACTTTCTTTCCGCCGACGACATCGCCGGGTTTGGAACCGGCATCGGCAGCGTCGATGCCTTTTCCGGTGGTGCCGCGAAGATAATATTCGGCCTCCATGTATTCCAGGTTGAGCGCAAAGCGGAAGATGTCTTCGTCCTGCACTTCCTCCTTGGCATAGGCGCGAGAAACCGGCGCCAGGCCCGTTGTGGCGGCGAGGCTGGCTCCCAGCCCAAATTGCAATGCGCGGCGACGGGAAAGGTGGAGTGAAGGGATGGCACGTATCATGGCTTCCTCCCAAAAGCCCGCCGGCATCATCTGTTGGCGTCCGATCTCCGATCGCGGGCCACGCGCCCAACTCCGCCATAGGCGAAATGTTCCTTTAAAGGTCGGACTTTGCAGGGGTCGTGCTCCGGATCAATGGCTTTTTGGGCGCGTAACGTCGGAGTTGGCATCGACTATTTGTGACCAAGCCTCGACTCTAGACATTGAGGTGACACATTATGAGCCGGATAGTGCCCGCGTCAGCACGGTCGACCAAGAACTCGAAACGCAAGTCGGCAAGCTAAGGGCCGGAGGGAAACGAGCGGGCCGTGATAACCCAGGACAGCAAGGATGACTGGAGGAGCTTCAGGCCGGAAAGGAAAATTCCTGTCGACTTGTGAGACGAGTGGGCCGTCCGAGAGAAGTTGGTATTCTGGTCGATCCATCCGGGCCTTGCGATTTCTCGCTTTTGCTGCGTCTATTTATCAACCGGTCTGGCCTCTTCGTCGATCAAACACGCTGGGAAGTCACAAGGAGTATATGCACATGGCAACTGGAACCGTGAAGTGGTTCAACAGCACTAAAGGGTTTGGGTTTATCCAACCCGACGATGGCGGTCAGGACGTTTTTGTTCACATCTCCGCCGTCGAGCGCGCTGGTTTGTCGAACCTCGTTGAGGGCCAAAAGATCAACTACGACATCGAGCAGGACCGACGTACCGGCAAGTCTTCTGCTGGCAATCTCCGCAAAGCAGGTTGATTTCTCTCGCGCGCCGTGGCGAAAGCCGCAGGAGCGCGGCAAGTCACGAATGTACTGACCCCGCCGTGTAAAAAGCGCGCGAGCTTGGTGTGATGGAGAGACCTGGGCAGCAGATTGCTGCAACGCATCAGAAACGATCGTGTGAACCAGCTTGTCGGGCAACGGAAGGCGGGAAGCCTCCTGCGTTTTTCGCGTTTGCGTCCTCCAGCGTAAGAGTGGGCCACGTGGCGTTGCCCCGCAGAGCACTTTAGCTTGTTGCATCCCACAGCAATGTGATTGGGGATAGCCTGAGTTGGCCCAATGGACATCGCATCGGATTCTCCTGCCATTCGTCCGGCGCGTTCCGCTTTGGAGGTTTAAGCTGCCTTCATGCTTGGGCCGGGCTCAACAGTCCGGCCTTTTGCTTTTTGTCGGTGGGCTGCGGTACATGGTTATGATGCGCATTCGCACTGAACCGCTCGACAAGCATTATGACCAGTCAGGATCATCAAATGGCAAATCCTCCACGCCGACCCACAAATCCGATGTCGGCCGCTGAAGCCGCCTTCAAGCCGATCAAAAAGCCGGCGGCGCCGGTTCGCGAACCGTCGGCTCCAAACATCAGAGAGCTTGTTTCGATCAGGATCGATAGGGCCGTGCTGGACCACTTCCAGGAAGATGGACCGGGCTGGCAGGATCGGATCAACGACACCTTGCGGCGCGCTATCTCCAAAGAACCGACCAATGCCGATGACAAACGATCGGACGACTACTGATCGGCAGGGTGCATAGCTGCGACGCAGATGGAGTTGAACGGAAGCATAAGGTTAAGCGGTTGCGAATCTTTTGGACAACCGACAACGCATATCCTGGAATTTTTTCATCGAGCCGCGACCGAACCCCTCAATGCTATTTGCATTGCGAGCATTTAGCCAGCTTGGGAGGACCGGGCGATCTTCTCCTCACTGCAGAGTTGGTCCAAAACGCGTTGGCAAAGGTCCTGATTGGATGGGTATAGACCGGCCCGTTTGAAAGGCATTTAACCCCCAAGCTTCAGAAGACCGTCGCTGTAGGAGCCGATGGATCAAGTGTAGTGCCCGTCAGGATGCACGAGTCAACGGTGTGTAAAAAGCGAACATGAGGCCGGATATGCAATCCCCAACTCTTGGTTGGAGTGCGGCGGGTTTTTCAATGGTGATCCCGCAGCTTTTCACTGCCTTGGTGAGGGTCTGGCGGTCGTTGCCGATCTTTTTAATCACTTGCTGGTTTGACTTGGTGAAATGCAATTTTCCCGCGCGAAACGTTCCACCTCAAAAACGCATCGATCGAAAGGGGGGCCCGGTCGACGTCGGCTTGGTTGTCTCGTTCTATTTAATTTCCGTCTTCCTGCTCACTCAGCAGCTGCAAATGAGAATCCGCCCGCCACTCCTCGATTTGGCGGGCGGATCCCACCAGCACAGGAAGGGGCCCTAGCTGCGCAGATACAATTTCTGGGACTGTTTGAGCGTCATTTCTGGCTAGGCCATCAGCTCGCGACTATTCCAATCACCAAGAACGTGATGGAGGTGGCGAAAACCGGTGCAAGCAGCCAGCGAGCTTTGTGAACACTGTTCTCCATCGGCTCCTCCCTTGAGGGACCGCAACGAGTACAAACAGACGCAGTTCCGGGGCCATTGCGCGCAGCGAATCAGACTTAGGTCCCTACGCAAGGCCAGCCTTAAGGCTCCGTTTGGAACGTCTAGAGAAGCTGCAGGTTTGGGGCGCTTTGGCGCTATGTTTTGCGCCCACGAGCCCACAAGGAGATAGCTATGAGAATGCATCTTTCCACCGCAGCGGCGGGATTTCTGCTGCTGGCCGGTGTCGGTGCCGCCGCCGCCCAGGACGTGGTCATTGACCCGCAGCAGGAAACCGTCATCAAGGAATATGTGAAAAAGCAGCCGCTCGCTTCGGTGAAAGTCCCTGGGGTAGAGCTGAATGTCGGCTCGACGCTCCCGGACAGCGTCGAGCTTCATGAAGTCCCCAACGTCAAATATCGCTACGTCGTCGTCGACAACCGGACTGTTGTCGTTGACCCGGGCACACGTAAAATCGTGAAAGTCATCCAGTAACCTGAACGTCTGAGAAGACCGCCCGCCGTGCCGAAGGGTGCGGCGGGAAGCCAAGCATGAGCTCTCCAGAATGCGAGGCGCTGCAATGTCCCTCTCTCCCAGTCTATCCTCCGTCGGTCTGACTTTCCAATGCCCGCATTGCAACTTCGCCGTCGTCAGGAACGGCAGCTGGTTTCAGGTCGTTTCCCATTACAAGTGCGAGGAATGCGGACGCGAGGTCCGGATTACGTATCCCGATAAGATTGGCATCTTCCAGAAGCACGCGCACTTGGCCATTCCCCCGCCGGGAGCGAGGTAGATTTGCAGGCCCGAAAGTGAGTTCGAACTGCTGGGCGTCGAGTCCGAGCGGGCAAGGCGGCATTCGCCTAAGATCGGCACGCGGAGGACTAAGGGTCGGGTGGGGATCGCTGCTTGGAGTCGTGAACTGTGGGCTCCAAGGAGTGGCGAACGTGAGTTGAGTGCTGCGCAACCAGTCAAAACGATGAGGGCCAACGTGAGCAGCGCGCCAGAGACGTACAAGATTGTCCTGACACTACCCCCTTTGGCGGCGTTTCCACCACGCAGGTAGATTCCCAGGTGGAGGAGGCGTATCGCCAGGTGGGTCTAGACCAATGTCGTCAAAGTGGCCGCTCCAACACCAGCCATCATCGCTGGCACTGCGGGCACGATAAAGGGCGCCAGTGCCTCGACCGAATTCATGTGAACCCGGTCGATCCTATAGAGCCGGTTGTCGTCATCTGCCGGGACTACCGGTCGTGCCAGCGCTCCTGCAAACCTCTGGACGAACCCGAGTAGACTGCCAACACTACCGATAGCAAGCAGCGCGCGAGCACGCCGAGAAGACTTAACCAATAGACTTCCATTCCCTGGAATCGCAGTGGACCAGACGGTGCTTGCGAGTGATGCTCGCAAGGGCGCGGACGGGTCAGGCCGCCGCACCGGGGAAAAGGCCCTGGAACCGCCGCAGGTACAGTGGCCAGCCTTGATCGCTATCAACCCCCACGCGCACGCCCTCCCAGCCTTCGCCATGGCGTTCGAGATTCCGGTGCTCGATCTCGACCCGGGTTCGGTTCTCCGTCTCAGGCGTGAACCGGACTTCCCATTCGCTGGTTTTGTTCAGGTCGCTCTCAATCTGCCACCGAGGACTGATGTCCCAGCTCAGAACGAGCCGGCCGGGGGGATCGTAAGCCAACACACGAGCCCAGTGGCACTCGCTGCCGTCCACGCCGCGATCGTAAACGTGGCCCCCGACCCAGGGTTCGAAGATCGTCTCTGCGATCGGCCCGGCAAGAAGATTGTGCTCGCGAGGTTTGAATTTCCCGAAATCCTCGGTGAAGACCTTGAAGGCACGCGCGATAGGTGCCTCGACAACGACGAAATGCCTTACGGGCGCGGTTGCAGGAAGCTTGCTCATGGCTGGTCCTTCTTTGGGTGCTCGACGGCCAGTTTGTAGCTCGCCAGGGTCTTGCTCCAGAACTGATCGATTTCCGCGCGCAGACTTGCTAGGCCGTCCGGATCGATACGGTATATTCGTTCCTTGCCTGAGCGCGTGTCGGCCACAAGCCCGGCATCCTTGAGTACTTTCAAGTGCTGAGAGACCGCCGGCCTGGTTACAGGCAGCACACGAGCAAGTCCGCTGACCGAACAAGGCTGTTCGACCAACAGTTCGAATATCGTGCGCCTCGTCGAGTCTCCGAGCGCTGTCCAGTGTTTCGCGTTAGTGGCCACTAACGCGAACTTAAATCGATGGGCCGGCACTGTCAACCTCGATAATCCGGGTGAACGTAGAGCGATCTCTTTCGGACAGGGATGGTCGCTCACAGTCGACAGGAGGACCAACCGTGACGTTCATGATGACCGCCGTTCCGGCGGAGCTCGATAGAGGATGATCCGTCCCGTCGGCAGAACCTGGGTGAGGAAATCAAAATCGCGGACGTTGCCGGTCAGCACGCTCGCACCCAACTGACGCGCCTGCAGGAACACGAGGGCGTCATTTAGGAAGCGGCGCTCGTGCCCCTCCCTCTTGGGCAGATTGCTCAGCCGGAAGAGCAAGCCAGCCAAGATCCCGGCCTGTCCCCAGATCGCATCGTCCGGTGCATGAAGTCGGTGGTCCGGAATGTCCTCTACCGTGGCTTCAATCGTCTCGAGGACAGCTTTTGTGGAGGCATGCTTAGGGTCCAGCTGACCAAAGGCTTGGGTCAGCTCAGACAGGCAGGCAGCGGAATGGTGGCATCGGCGATAGGTAAGCAGCGTATCGACTTCAACCGGCGATCGTCCCTGCAGGACATCCAGATAGACGCTCGTATCCAGAAACAGCGGTCCCCCGATCGCCGGTTCGTCAGCAACCCATGGGAGATCGTCGTCGGCCCTGCGCTTCAGCGTTCCGTTGTGCTTTTGGGGCTTTAGCGATCGGAGGGTTTCGGAAAGATCAAACCCCAAGATCTATGTCCGCCGGGATACTGCCCTTACGTCCGACCAGGCGGGCGCCAAAGTCATCTTCGAGGGCCAGGCGCGACAGCGCCAGTTCCAACAGCTCCGTGTCCGAGGTGACATGGGCGCGCTTCTTGGCCGCCTCGATCAACTCCGCGGGCACCCGCGCCGAAAGACGGGTATTCTTCGCGGCGCCGAGGAGGCCGGCGGCTTTCGCTCGCTCCAGCACAAGTTTATTGCGGGTCGATGCGACCGTTGCTTCGCTTTCTGCAGCCGTCCGCGTCTGCCTAGCCATGAGAACCTCCTGTGTTGAACAGAATATAGATTTCGTTGAACGCATAGGCAAGGCTTAGTAGCCGCTGGCCGTCGGGACCATCGCTCCGGGATGATGAAGCGGACATCTGACGCTTTTGCACTCATCACGCGCGGTCAGTATTCGGGGCTTGCGACCCAACCCGTGAAGGGCTGAGAAGTCCTCATCGCATTGCAGCGCGACGGGCAGTCCAAGGTCGCCGACGCGCTCTCAAAGGGTGCGCGTTTTCAGCTCTACCTGGCCCTGCGGCTTGCCGGATATTACGAGTTCGCCCAGTTTCGACCCTCTGTGCCATTCATTGCCGACGACATCATGGAGAACTTCGACCATTTCCGGTCCGAGGAGGTTTTCAGGTTGTTTGGTCAGATGGCAAGCGCTGGCCAGGTGATTTATCTGACCCATCACCAGCACCTGTGCGAGATCGCCAAGGCTGTTGTTCCCGGCGTTACAATTCACGAGCTCACGTAGTTGGCTGCTGCGGCGTGGGATGAGTTGAGGCTGCAAACTGAAGTAAACGGCCGGGCCGTCAGAAACACACCGCGAAAGGACGGCGAGTGCCCGGCGTCGGGAAGCGCATTCCCATCCTCCGCCGGCAAGCCGAAAGCTCCAAGCTGGGCAGCCCGTGCGAAGCCTTGGCGGCTCCGGCGCCGAAAAGCCGTTCAAAATGAGCGATGCCCCGCTGGTGCGGATTTGAAATCGTTTCAGGTCTCCTCCTGGAGTTCCTTTTCCTGACGAAAATGGTTTGCAATGAAGAGGGCTTTGGCGCTCGCCGGCTCAAACGAGGAACGCGCCTGGCTGATGTCGGTAGGCCTCGTGCGTTCCGGGTGGACCAATCGGAAGCCGACAGCGAGACGGTCCCAGAGATTGGTGGTGCCGGTGAGAAAGGTCAGCTGGGCGAGCTCTTCGTCACTAAAGGGCCTGTGTCCAGGCGAGGGCGGCGCGTTCGCGCTCGCTGTACAGCGAATCTGCCCTGCGCCAGTCATCGAGCAGATAGAGCCCGCTCTTCCGTCTCGCCGAGCGCGCGAACGTCCTTGTGTGCATATGAATGCAGTAGGCGCAGCCATTGATCTGGGATGCGCGCATCCTTACGAGCGCGATCAGACTCGGTTCGAGGCAACAGTTGCAGATCGCGTGTTCAAGCGCCCAAAGCGCATTCATAGCGTCAGAAGCTGCCTGGTTCGTTTTCTTGGGTTCAACTCGCATTGTCCTTGTCCCTTCCGGGTTGACGTTCCGCCGTCGCACCGGAAAGACGGCGTTCTTCGTTGCGCAAAATCTGCAGACCGCTCCAGTGCCATGGCGCGCTATGTCGAGCAGCACCGGCACTTTTCTGATCGCCTCTGACCGGTTTTCCCGGAAGAGGACCGCCAAATGGTGGACGTCCCGCGCCATTGCGGCCTGGTTGGCTTTGGCGGTCAGCCAGGTTCTTGAGCAATCCGCGCGGCGGCGGCTGATGCGCCGGAAGGCAGTCGATGCTCGCGAGGCGCAACAAAAAATTCTTTATCTAATCGCCGCAACCATGACGCATAAGATCCAATTGCAGCCGGCGGAAACACCAGAAATCACAGCCAGTGTTGAGGCGTACCGAACCCATATTGCCCACTTGCTGCAAGACCTGCGACACGTGGGTCCGTCCGAAAAAAATCATGTCTCGACCGGCAGCCGGTTCGACCGCTTGATCTGCGTAAGCGCGAAGCTGGACTCGATCGAGGAGACGCCATCGAGCCGCGTCAGCTTTTCCTTCAGGAAGCGCTCATAGGCGTGCAGGTCGCGCACCACCACACGCAGCAGATAATCGCGCTGGCCAGTCATCAGATAGCAATCGACCACCTCCGGCCAGCGCGCGATTGCCGCGTTGAACCGCTTCAGCTCGCTCTCGCGCTGGCGCTCAAGCTTGATCGAGGCAAACACCGAGATCGGCAGATCGACCATGTCCTGGTCGATCAGGGCGGCATAGCCGGTGATCACCCCCATGTCCTCCATCAGGCGGACCCGGCGGGCGCAGGGCGAGGCCGAAAGGCCGACCCGCTCGGCAAGCTGCTGCGCCGTCATCCTGCCATCGACCTGCAGCGCGGCAATGATCTTTCGGTCGATATTGTCCAGTCGACTTTTTGGCATCGAACGTTGCTCCATTGGCTGATATTGGCACAACCAGCTAACGCAGCTGCCAATCTCATGCAAGTTTAGCGACAATTGGCTTTTGCTCAGCCCTATGATTGAGACATCGCAACTGAGAGTCTTGCAGCATGGACAAACAAAAACTGGAGGCACTTTCGGCACTGGAGAAAAAGGTGCTCTGGCTGTCGACATGGATGATCCATAACGCCAATCACCTGCGGGAAAATACGGACGGCTTGAAGGTTGGCGGACACCAGGCATCCTCGGCGTCGCTGGTGACGATCATGACCGCGCTTTATTTCTCGGTGCTGAGGCCACACGACCGCGTCGCGGTAAAGCCGCATGCCTCGCCAGTGTTTCACGCAGTCCAGTATCTTCTGGGCAATCAGACGAGGGAGAAGCTCGAAGGGTTTCGCGCCTTCGGTGGCGCGCAAAGCTATCCGTCGCGGACCAAGGATGTCGACGACGTCGATTTCTCCACCGGCTCAGTTGGCCTCGGCGTCGCGCAGACACTGTTTGCCTCGCTTGTGCAGGATTATCTCGGCGCCCGCGACGAAAGCATGCCCGAGGGCCGCATGGTGGCGCTGATCGGCGATGCCGAGATGGACGAAGGCAACATCTTCGAGGCGCTGCTCGAAGGGTGGAAACACGGCCTGCGCAACTGCTGGTGGATCGTCGACTACAACCGACAGAGCCTCGATGCCGTGGTTCGCGAAGGCCTTTGGGAACGCTTCGAAAACATTTTCCGGAATTTCGGCTGGGACGTCGTGATCCTGAAATATGGCTCGCTGCTCGAAGCCTCTTTCACCGAACCCTGCGGCCAGGCGCTAAAGGCCTGGATCGAGGCCTGCCCGAACCAGCTCTATTCGGCGCTGACGTTTCAAGGCGGCGGCGCCTGGCGCAAGCGCCTGGTCGCCGACATCGGAGACAAGCCGGGCCTGGCATCGCTTCTCGACCGGCGCTCCGATGCCGAGCTCGCCGCGCTGATGACCAATCTCGGCGGCCACGACCTGCCATGCCTGATCGAGGCCTTCGGGACGGCACGCGGCAACGATCGACCGACATGCTTCATTGCATATACGATCAAGGGCTTCGGCCTGCCGCTCGCCGGCCACAAGGACAACCACGCCGGCCTGATGACCAGGGATCAGATGGCGGTCCTTCGTGCCTCGATGTCGGTCGGCGACGGGCGGGAGTGGGACGCCTTCGAGGGATTGGCTGCTGGGGATCTGGAGCTGCAACGATTCCTCGACGCCGTTCCGTTCGCGGCAAAGGGCCAGCGGCGCCGGCACGCCCAGCGCATCGTGGTCCCTGGTCGTCTCGTCGCGGAAGCCAAAGGCAGCGTCTCCACGCAGGTCGGCTTCGGCAGAATTCTGGACGAGATTGCGCGGGCTGGCGGGCCGCTCGCCGACGCGATCGTGACGGCATCGCCCGACGTCACGGTTTCGACCAATCTCGGCCCCTGGGTCAACCGGCGCGGCCTGTTCGCGCGTCAGTCACTCGCCGACACTTTCCGCAGCGAACGCATCGCCTCGGCGCAGAAATGGGAATTCGGCCCCTCCGGCCAGCACATCGAACTCGGCATCGCCGAGAACAATCTGTTCATCCTGCTGTCGGCACTTGGGCTGTCGCATTCGATTTTCGGCAAACGGCTGCTGCCGATCGGCACGCTCTACGATCCGTTCATCCAGCGCGGTCTCGATGCGCTCAACTATGCCTGCTATCAGGATGCGCGCTTCCTGCTGGTCGCCACGCCATCCGGGGTCACATTGGCTCCGGAAGGTGGGGCGCATCAGTCGATCGCCACACCGTTGATCGGGATGGCACAGGACGGGCTTGCGGCCTACGAGCCGGCCTTCGTCGACGAGCTGGGCGTCATCATGCGCTTTGCGCTGGATTATATGCAGCGCGACGGCGACGCCGTGCAGTCGGAGCGCACCTGGCTGCGCGACGAGACCGGCGGCTCGGTCTATCTGCGGCTCTCGACGCGCCCGGTCGAGCAGATCATTCGTCCCATGATGCCACAGCTCGAGCAGGACATCATCGACGGAGGCTACTGGCTGCGGGCTCCGGGTCCCAATGCCGAAGTGATTGTTGCCTATACCGGCGCGGTTGCGCCGGAGGCCATCGAAGCTATCGGCATGATGGCAGAGGACCGTCGCGACGTCGGTCTTTTGGCCGTGACTTCGGCCGATCGCTTGAACGCAGGCTGGACAGCGGCAAGTCGCGCGCGCGAACGCGGCCTCGTTCACGCCAGGAGTCATATCGAAAGGCTGTTTGCCGATCTCCCTGCGCATTGCACCATCGTCTCCGTCACCGACGGTCATCCGGCGGTACTCGGCTGGCTGGGTTCGGTGTACGGCCATCGCACGCGCAGTCTCGGCGTCGAGCATTTTGGCCAGTCAGGGACTATCAGCGACCTTTACCGCCACTTCGGCATCGACGCCAATTCCATAGCCACAGCCGCCGACCGGATTGCTGGGGGGCGCCCCATCCGCCATCTGCGCGCGCTGGATTGATGCTGACGACATTCTGTGGCCGAGGCCTGATCGTGGATCTGAAATCATGCCACTCGCTGCTCGGGTAACGCAATGTCTGAACGGCGCGCCTCTGTCGGACCGGGCTAGTGCTGAAGCCCGGTGATCATGGCGACGATCTCGTTCTTGTCGGTCTCGCTGGTCTTGCGCACGCCGATCTGTTTGCCACGTCGCAGAACACAGATCCGATCTGAGAGCCTGAACACCTGGTCGAGGCTGTGGCTGATGATCAGCACGCCAATGTTGCGCTGCTTCAGCGACAGAACAATCGTCTCGACCTTGGCGGTCTCGGCAACGCCGAGCGCGGCGGTTGGCTCGTCGAGCAGGATCAGCTTGCTTGCCCAGTGCGTGGCGCGCGCAATCGCCACGCCCTGGCGCTGGCCGCCCGAGAGATCGCGGATGGTGGCGTGAGCCGATGGAATGCGAACGTCGAGATCCTTCACCAGCTTTTCGGTGTCGTCGATCATCCGGCGTCGGTCGAGCAGGCCGAAGCGGTTCACCGGCTCGCGGCCAAGAAACATGTTCATGTAGACGGTCTGCTGATCGGCGAGCGCCAAGTCCTGATAGACCACCTCAATGCCGTGCGCGCGCGCCATGGTGGCGCTCGACATTGCCACCGCCTGCCCCTCGATGATGATCGTCCCGGATGTCGGAGCATGCACCCCCGTCACGATCTTGACCAGCGTCGACTTGCCGGCACCGTTATCGCCGACCAACGCCACTATCTCGCCGGGATAGAGCTCGAGCGAGAAATTTTCGATGGCGGTGAGGCCACCGAAATTCTTGCGGATGTCGCGCAGCTGCAAAACAGGGGGCGTGCCGGTCGTGGTCGCGTTCATCACTTGCTCCTAGACAGGCCAGGCAGCGGTTTCGCCAAAACCGTTTTCGATCGTTTCGACTTGGGGCGCCCCCTTTGAGACACCGGAGATGCCGACCACGTAGGCGCGGGTCACGAACGCCTGGCCGCGAAAGCCGAACACCGCCGTGTCGCCGGAGCGTGGCGCATTGGCGCCGCTAGCGTCAATCATTGCGTAATAGTCGATTGCCGCAGGCGGCGGCACCTCGACGCTTCTGAGCGCGGCGGCGGCCGTGGTGGGTTCTGCGGACACGATTGCCTTCACCTCATAGTCCGGAAAGATCGGATCGATATAGAAGCCGCCACCCAGGCAGTAGGCTTTGCCGCCAGACAAATGCGAGACCTCGGTCAAATACAGAACGGCAGGGAGCTCCGGCAGATCTTCCATGACGTGCAGCGCAGTGGTGCCGGCCAAGCCATTGCCCGGTTCACATTGCGTGGCGCCGGCTTCGGCCAGCGCGCCAAGCAGGACACTCGACGTTGTGCCGGGCGCGTTCACCTCTATGTCGCTGCGACCGGACTTGGCGAGCGCTTCGGCAGCTCTGCCCAGTGTCGCCAGATTGTGTGTCGGCAGGACCGTTCGCGTGGTCTGGTCGAACAACAGCGCCGGGAAGGTGGTGATGCCAGCGAACCGTCCGCCGTCGAGACCATCCAGTTTTTCGGCGACCGCGGCGATATCAGCCGCCTCAAAACCACCTTCGTGGCCGCGGTAGAAAACGTCACCATCGGCGCGGATGCGGGCAAGCAGGTTTTGCGTGTACCCGGCGAGCCTTGCGCCGGCAGCGGCTTCTTCAGCCTTGGTGTCGTTGAAGACGGTCCAATAGTCCGGCCTGAACGTTTTGGCCGCCGCATTGGCCTCGTGCCTTGCGATCTGCTGCAGGTGGCCAAGATGACCGAGCCTCAGGCCTGCTCTGTGCGTTGCCCGCGCGCAGGCCATGTCGACGGCGACGGCCTGATCGATGCCGCCACGCTTGAGCGCATGGCAGAACGAACTGGCGCGGCCGACCTGCTTGGTCATGGCGAAAATCTTCAGGCCGAACCGGTCGGCCTCGCGCTTCAGGACCCGGGCATTGCTTTCGACGGCATCGAGGTCGAGCACATAGGAATTAGCCGGCAGCTTTCCTTCCTGGTGCAGGCGCGTGGCGCTTTCTATAAAGCTCGGATTGCGGCGCCGCAGAACATCGAGGAACATGATAAAACTCCTTCAACGGGACTTTTCGCGCAGCGATACGGCGACGGCCGCAAGAATGATCAAGCCGCGCACGATCATCTGGTCGGAGACGGACAGGCCCATCAGGATGAGGCCGTTGTTCAGCATGCCCATCATCAGCGAGCCCACCAGCGCACCGACAATCGATCCCTTGCCGCCGTTAAGCAGGGTTCCGCCGACAATGACGGCCGCTATCACCGTCATAAGGTCGGTTTCGCCGAGCGTGTATTTCGCAGCCTGCAGCCGGCCCGCATAGAGCAGCCCGGCAAGGCCGGCGAGCCCGCCGCTTGTGGTCAGAACGGCAAGCCTTATCTGCGCCACGCTGATGCCGGAAACACTGGCGGCACGGCTGTTGTCGCCGGTGGCCAGCACATGGGCGCCGAAGCGCGTCTCGCGAAAGATGAGATGCGCGATCGCAACGGCAATTACCGTCCACCAGATCAAAGACGGAACACCCAGCAAAGAACCCGAGCCGAAGAAACCGGTGAAGGCGTCGTTGGTGACCGGGATCGACCGCAAATCGGTCATCGAGCGAGATACGCCGGCAAACAGCCCGAGCGTCGCCAGCGTTACCAGGAATGAAGGCAACTTGACGTAAGCCACGAGGGCGCCGTTGAGCAGGCCGATCAGCAGGCCGGCGCCGAGGCCGGCCAGCACCCCAGCCACCAAGCCGTAGGCGTTTATCGCCACCGCGGCGGCAAGGGCTGCCACGGCAACGATCGAACCTATCGAAAGATCAATCTCGCCAGCCGACATGACAAAGACAAGGCCGATCGCCATGATCGTCACGGGTGCCGTCTGCAGCACGATGTTCGACAGGTTGCGGACCGTCAGAAAACCGCTGTCCTTCAGTACGATCGCGAAGAACAGAAAGATCGCCAGAAATCCGAGATAGACGACATATTGCTGCAGGTTGAAGCGGCTGACCAAGCTCGCTGCCCGGCCGGGGCTGGTGTTGACACTCGACATTCTCACTTCCTCCGGCGGGGCGCCATTGTCCGCCGCTATTTCATGGCGGCCGCGATGGTCGCGGGCACGTCCTTGTTGAGGGACCGCTTCCACCCGTCCTTGACAGTGTCCTTGGTGACGGCGAGGGAATCGACCACGATGAACGGCGCGGCTTTCTTGCCGATCAACGAGGCGGCCGTGGCGCGCGCCAGCGTCACGCCGATGTCGTAGGCTTCGTCTGCGATGAGTGCGGCAACGTTGCCGCCTTTCACCATGTCCAGTGCCGCCGGTTCGTTCAGGTCGAGCGTGACGATCTTGGTGTGGCTGTTGCCGGCCGACCGCAATGTGGACAGCACGCTAAGCGCCGGCTCAGCCCAGGTGACATAGATACCGTCGAGGTCCGGGTGCTGTGTGATCATCGCCTGCGCGATTTCCTCGCTGCGCGCGGGGTCGGCCATTCCGGCCTCGGCCACGATCTTCATGTCGGGATAGTCCTGCTCGATCGTGTGCTTGAATGCTCCGTCACGCTGGTTGGTGACGTAGAAATCGGCATCGTGAAAGATGTAGCCGACCTTGCCATGCTTGCCGAGCGCGTCGGCCATTGCGATCCCGGCCTTGTTGCCCATCTGGAAAAGGTCGTCCGAAACGATGGTCACATAGTCCTTGTCGTGAACGTAGCCTGCCGGCGAATTGTCGACGAATCCCAATTTCACGCCGGCCTGGCGCGCAGGATCATATACGGTGCCCGCACTCGCGGGATCGACCGGTAGGGACAGTATAATAGAGGGCCTTTTGGCGAGTACTGTCTCGACGTCGGATTTCTGACGGGCCGCATCAAAGCCGGCGTCGGTCTGAGCGACGACCGTGATGCCGAGCCGCTTCAACTCGTCCTGGGCGCCGCTGTTCACCGCGTTGGTGTATTCGCTCATCTCATGCCAGACCAGCGCGGCGGTGTATTTGCCGTCCTTGATCTGCTGCTCCTCAGCTGGTGTGAGCACGACGCTCTTTGCCGGCGTCGGCTTTTCCCCGTTCGGTCCCGTGGTGGTGCCCTCGGCTGCGAAGGCGTTGGCGGCGACGAGTGCTACCAGTGCCGACAACATTCCAATTGCTATGCGCATGTCAGTTCCCCTTGTTTTTATGATGTCGGCAGCCCTGATTGGCCGCCGGGCATTGCCCTGTCATTTGGCCGCGTCGAGCACCGATTGCGGCGCGTCGCGGTTCAACGAATCCTTCCAGCCCTGCGCAACGTTCTGCTTGGTCACGGTAAGCGCCGGGGCAACGACGAAGGCCGGGGTCTCCTGGCCGAGCAGCGCCTTGACGCCGACAGCGGCCATGGCGCGTCCGAGCTCATAGGCCTTGTCGGCCACCAGTGCGGTCACATTGCCGCCCTTGACCATATCGAGCGCCACCGGTTCGGCGAGGTCGAGCGTGACAATCTTGGTCTTGGTGTTTCCGCTTGCCCGCAAGGCCGACAGCACGCCGTCGGCCGGTTCGGCCCAGGTGACGTAGATGCCGTCAAGATCGGGATGCTGCACGAGCATCGCGCTGGCCAGCTCTTCTGCCCGCGCCGGATCGGAGATACCCTGCTCGGCGACGATCTTGATACCGGGATAATCCTTCTCGATCGTTGTCTTGAAAGCCTGGTCGCGCTGGTTCGTCACATAGTAACTGGCGTCGTGGAAGATGTAGCCGACCTTGCCCTTGCCATCGAGCGCCTTGGCCAGTGCATCGGCCGCCTGCTTGCCCATCTGGAACAGGTCGTCAGTCACGATGGCGGCATAGTCGGTTCCGTGCTTATAGCCTTTCGGCAGATTCGAAAGGAATACCAGCTTGGTGCCGTCGGTGAGCGCCTGACGGAACGCCTCGGCCGAAGTGACCGGATCAAGGGGCAGTGACAGGATGACGTTTGGCTTCGCCGCGAGCGCGGTTTCGATGTCGCTGCGCTGGCGCGCGGCGTCAAAGCCCGCGTCGGTGGTGGCGACGATTTGAATGCCGGCACGGGCAAATTCATCTTTGGCACCGGACGTGACCGCATTGGTGAAGTCGGAGGAGGTGTGCCACAGCAGCGCGGCCTTGTAGCCCTTCTCCTTTACTGCGGCCAGGTCTGCATCCGACAATCTAACCTCGGCGCTGGGTGTCGCCGTCTCGCCGCTCGGTCCCACTGTCTGTGCGCCGGCTCCACCGGCCATGAGCATCAGGCTACCTGCAAGTGCTGTAGCAACAAGTCTGTCTATCAGCATGATAGTTCTCCCATTTTCGCTCTCAGTTGTCCTTCATTCCGTAACGCCGCAATACTCCACCATGAACCGGGCGAAGCCGACGACGCCGGCCAGATATTCCTCGACATCGACGTGTTCGTTGAAGGTGTGGCAGTTGCGAATGTCGCCTGGCGCGCAGTACACGGCGGGGATGCCGAGCCGGTTGGTGAAAAATGATGACTCTGACCAGAATGGCGCGCCTTCGATGGCGCCGCGACCAGGCATCGATCGGGCCATGGCGGCAGCAAGAGCGCCGACCTCCGGCCTGTCAGGTGCAATCTCGGCGGCGTTACCCCCGAGCGGATGATCGCGACCGGCCGGATAGGCGAACGCCAACATGATTTCGGGATCGGTGATGGCGCCGCGCACCACTGCCTCGATTTCGGCGGCGGCCTCGTCCAGCGACTCGCCGGGCAACAGCTTGCGGATCAGCGACAACGTGCAGCGTTCGGGCACCGCGATGTAGCCGCCGCCCGCAAGGCCGGTGATCAGCAGGAAGCCACGCCCAATCAGCGGGTGCTCGGCCCTTGTTGCAACATCTTCCGAATGCTTCCACAGCGCGCTCATGACGGCGTGGCTTGCACGCAAGGCATCCTTGCCGAGTTCGGGTACGCCGAAATAGGCTGATCGTCCGGTGATGGTGATGTCGGTAATGAAGAAGCCAATTTGGGCCGGATAAACCGAAAGGCGGGTAGGCTCCACATAGACGACGAAATCGGGCGCCACGACTTCGCCTCTCTCGATGCGGCCGATGAAGTCCTTGATGCCGGCGGAGACGCCGGTTCCAGGCTGGCCGCTCTCCTCGTCGCCGACGAAGGCAAAGGCAACGTCGCCGGCCAGTTGGATGTCGGCTGTGTCGAGCAGAGAGAGTGCCGACAGCGCGGAGCAGATGCCGGCCTTGAGGTCGCCGGCGCCGCGGCCCCAGATCTGCCCGTCGATCATTGGCGCGGCAAACGGATCCTGCTTGGCGGTGCCAGCCCAGTGCTCGCGCCAGCCCTCGACATGGACCGTATCGGTGTGGCCGATGAAGAGCAGCCGCTTGCCGGCGCCGGCACCTTTGCGCTCACCCCAGACGTTGGGCCGGCCGGGCGCGAATTCCGCGCGCCGAATTTCGCTCAAGCCAAGCACGCGCATCCGGTCTTCAAGGAAGGCGACAAAGTTTTCTTCGTGACCGGTTATGCTTTCGCGGCCGATTGCCCCCTGCAGAAGCTCAACCGCTGCGTCGCAATCGAGGGCCGCGCGCAAGCGAGTGGTGATGTCCTTTGAGACAGTCATAGCGTTGCCTCGCGCAGCACGGCCGAACTGGCTGGGGGAAGCGAAATGCGTCCGTCGGGCGCGTCGACGCCGAACAGTGTGTTGTGCAACTGGCCGAGCCCGATCGCGGCAGCGCCGATGAGCGCTGCCCGCGACCCGAGTTCGCTGGCCTCAACGGCGATAGGGTAGGGGAAGCAGCGCGGCAGCAGGTCCCTAACGCGCAACAGGATTTCCGGCCGCAGCCCGATCGAGCCGCCGAGGACGACCTTTTGCGGATTGGCAATTGCCGCTATGGCCACAATGCCTTGTGCGAGGTAGCGCGCGGTTTCGTCGAGTACCGTCGCGGCATGCCTGTCTCCAGCCGATGCACTGTGGAAAATCGTCGGCACGTTGACGATGTTGCCCGTCAGCGTTGCGTAGCGTTCAACCATGGCGTTGGTTGCGACCACGCGCTCGAAAGCGCCGGCGCGCAACGATGTCGGCGCGAAAGGATCGGCGCCAATCGGCAAAAAGCCCATCTCGCCGGCTGCATTGCTGGCGCCCCGCACCAGATTGCCTCCAACCATGAGGCCGCTGCCGATACCAGTACCCAGCGCTATGAAGGCGAGATTGTCGATACCGCGGCCGCACCCCTGCCAGTTCTCGCCGAGCACCGCCAGATTGACATCGTTCTCGATCATCACATGAAACCCGAATGCCTGCTCGAAAGCGCGGACGACATTCATCGTGCCAAAGCCGGCAACATTCGGGGCAAGCAGGACGCGGCCCGTCTTCTTGTCGGGTGCACCGGGAACACCAATCACCGCCAGCCTTATCTTTGTGCGCGAGATTCGGTTCCTCTCGGCCGCCCGAAGCGCAAGATCCACGATCTGGTCGACGATGAACTGTCCGCCCCGAGGATCGGTCGGCGCCGTTTCCTCCGCGAATATCTGGCAGGCAAGATCGGTGAGGGCGACCCGGACTTTGGCGCCGCCGAGGTCGACGGCCGCGATGTAGGCCGCGTCAAATACGAGTTCGTAAGTGACAGCCGTGCGTCCGACATGTCCGCTCGTGCGCCCTGTCTCCTGCACCCAGCCTTCCTGCTCGAGTGCCCTGACGATCTCGGAGATTGTCTGCTTGGACAAGCCGGTCTGCTTTGCGATCGAAGCGCGCGAGATCGGCCCACCTTGCACGATCGCCTCCATGACGGAGCGCTGGGAGAACTGACGAGAAATGCGCGGCAGGTCGTTCAACAGCAGCTCCGATTAATTCGTTCTATGACCGAACTTAATAGTCATTTTCGACGGCCGTCAACTGGCCGCTCAGGCTCTTCACCGGCGGGCCGCCGACGCATATGCGAGGCCACGGGGCCATGCAGGAGGTAGATAGTCACCGCACCAATTGCGGCAGGTTATCTTTGGTGATTTCGACCAAGGCTCTTACCGCCTCTTGTTTTGCAGCTTCGAGGTCTGGCAGATCGGTGCCTTTGACGTCGGGGAAGACTTGCCCGGTATCGGTGAAGTCGAAGAAAAAGCGAGGCATTCCTACAAACACAATAAACGCAGGAAAGGTTCATCTTGCTTCACGATTGGCTATGCAGCCGGCGCCCCGCCGCTCTAATGCACGCAGCCGCTAACGACCGTGGACTGACCTCCGATGATGTCCGCGACATTTGGTTAAAAACGTACGCGGCCAGACTCATCGCCCTGATCCGCCTAGAGTTACTTCCGAAAGGAACGCTCTCATGCTGCCATTGCCCCACGCCGTCGATCCAAAGGTAGTTGCTGAGATCAATAGTTTGCTAGACGATCACACGGGGGCGGTGCCAGTGCCGGTTCACAAACTGGCGGCGGTTGTCCGGCTGCGCCTCAAAAGCCATCTTTCCATCGCGACTATCGAGGAGCTGATCGTGGACGAAGCCGAGTGTCGCCACCTGCCCATGCTGTTCGAACTGCCGGGAACGGAAGCGGCTGTAGTTTCAACTGCTCTGAGTCGCGCGACTTGAAGGTTAGGGTTTGGGCATTCGGCTCTGGCAGGAGAGCCCACCGCGCGTCCGCCCCAATGGTGACAGCCTATGACTAGCAGCAGCTCAACTAGTGGTACTGCCTATCCTGGCGACCTGATTCTGTTGAAGCAGGTCTTTGATCGTGTATGCGCCGAGCAAGGCATTCCAGTAGGAAGCGAGCAGGCGGAGCGCCTGAGCGTGAGCGCAATGGCACTCTTCTCGGACGGCGAGTTCGACGAGGCCGTTCTCTATGAACACCTTCGGTTTGTTGCCCGCTCCCTGCCGAGAAGGGACCGAGCATGACCTACCATGATTCGGATGGTCGGCGGGTTCGTGCCGCCCTACTTACCCCTCATGGCAACCCATTGGTTCGTCCCTCCGGTGTTCGTGAAGACTGAAACCGGCGACAGGCAAGGCTGCGACAATGCGAGGGCAGCCCTTGAGCAGCTCAAGAGGTGGACCCGCAGAGGACCTCGCTGGCATAAGGCGGTGACCCTCTGCCTGTCAGATCTAGAGGGCGATCCGATTGACCCTCAGGTGGTACGAAAGGCCTTCGAGGCTGCCGCCAAGGAAGCCAAGATGTATCTCTCCCCGTAGGAGGAGGAGAAATTTCTCCCAAAGATTCAGTCCTTTATTTCGTACGATTCGAACATTGATTTGTTCGAGAGGTGACCTAAGTGGCCGCTTGGGTTCTCGCTGAGGTGGGAGGCCTCGTATGAACGTTTGCACGGACTGTCGACCCGACAAGGTGACGGCCAAACACCTTGTTCACGAGCTAACCCTACAAGTCCCTCGCGGCCAAATCATCTCCATAAAAGACACTATCGCAGCAGTGCGCCGAGATGGGCCACATCTGGCGGAAACTGACTGCGAGCTGGTGGAGCTTATTGTCAATGTTGCCCCAGCCTTTGGCCTGTTTGTCGGGTTCGATCTTCGCGAATAGCCGCATGGCAACCCATTGGTTCAACCGTCTATGGGATCGAGAGGGGCGCGGGGAACTTCGCGCGCGCACCCACCAAATTATTCGCATCGCCTTCGGAACCCTTTCGCAACGAAAGTGTTTCAGACCGAATGTGGGAACGACGTTATGCCGGCACGACCAACAGCAGCGACAGCCTTTCAACGGCTGATCAGCTCAGAAGATAATCGTCAGCTGCTCCGCAACAGGCTTGGTCTCGAAGTCGACGAGAAACTGCCGGCGTCCCTTGCTGCATTGTTGCAGGAGCTTGAGCGGCGAGAGCAGGTCGAGGCTGATTGGAGCGCCACCACTTTGGCAGCGCGGGCTTCTATGGCCTTCGACGAACCAGAAGGAACCTTCAGTGACCCTTATGGCCATGCTGCGTAGGGGACGTGCCTTCCGGGGGATGATCAGTTCGGAAGGCTACTGCCGGAAGCTGCGCAGGCTCCTAAGGTTTGTGGGCGAACCAACTCTGACACCGACGCTTGCCGCACTGGCGCGGGAGCTTTCAGAAGAGTCTGAGCTGCGGAAGCAAGAATCGGCCGACGAAATTCCTCGCCCTACGTTTCCGCTCACGGCAACCCATTGGTTCTCCCCTCCGGTCCTCGTCAAGACCGAGCGTCCCGGGATCATCCACCACGTCAACAACGCCGAGACGGCCGGCGAGGAGCTGACGAAGTGGACGAAGCGTGGCCCTTGGTGACCTCGCGGTGCGCGTTTGTATGGCCGCGATGTTCGACGAGATGGAACCTGAGGAGGCTCGTAAGGCATTCCTGGCTGCTGCCGAGGAAACGATCTGCTGATCGCATTCGGGTGAATGAGGGTGCTACACCTGAAGGGAAATTGGCCGCATACACGCATGTCGCAGAGGATGACCAGCAAAGTCGGCCTTGGAGTAATCTAGCGTCAAATAATCGTTGTTTGCAATTGCGCAGGCCGAATTTTCCAAATAGGAACGCCGGAGATCAACACGGGAACGATTTTGATGGATGAAGCAATTGGGCAGCGAAGGGCTGATTTGCTGGGGATGACAGCAGATATCGTCGCAGCCTATGTCCAGAGCAACGCAACGCCCGTGGCGGATCTGCCGAATTTGATCGCCAGTGTCAATTCTGCGTTGTCTGGCCTGGCTGAGCCGGTCGCTGCACCATCGCCAATACTTACGCCCGCGGTAAATCCTAAGAAGTCGATCTTTCCCGAATACATTATAAGCCTTGAGAACGGGCGCAAGTTCAAGTCGATGAAGCGCCACCTGGGCTTGCTTGGCATGACACCTGATGAGTACAGAGCCAAGTGGGGTTTGGCGTGGGACTATCCTATGGTAGCGCCCAGCTATGCGGCTCAGCGGTCTGCACTTGCCAAAGCTGCCGGTCTCGGCCGCAAGGCGGTTGACAAAACGCCGCCGAAAAAAGCACCAGCAAAGCGCAAGGGCAAAGCCTGACAGTGCACGACGTTCGGGCCATGCCGTCAGGTCTAGATGGTCTAGGTGGCCTGGCTGGGAATGAGCTGCCTGGCTTCGCGGTTCAGTAAGCGCCGCTCACGCCACAACACAAGCTTCAGCACGGCTTGCGTCTTCACGTCCTCGTATCCTGACGGGCAGGAGAGGTCGATCAATGTGCGATCGACCAGGCGAGCCGATACATCGTCGCCCTCGACACACAATCGAATCATATCGATAAAATCGCACTACATCGATACGTCGCCCTCTGCCGATGCCACAAGCAACAAAGCCGCTGAATCCAGCAGCGCTCCGTGCTTCAGGGTGCTGGGTAAGCCTAAATTTCTTCCGCGAGCAATATCCTGGCCTCCTTGGCAGCAGCGATGAACGCCTGGCGCGCTATTCTTGGTGGTTTTTCTCCACGGATTACGGCAAGGCATGCTTCGATTGCGGCGAGCCGCGACTTGCCCGCCGGCCTCGGCCAATCCCTCAGCAGAACTTCGGCCGCGTCGGATACGGACGCAACAACTCTGTCGCGATCGATCCGGCCGGGTTGAACGACGACGGGCTTTCTGAAACGTCTCGTACGCACGACAGCCTCCAAGAACAAGCTATGTTAGCTTCTGCAGATCCTTTGCGCCACATCAAACGTCGGCAAGTGGCAGAAGGCATGCGCTTGGCCAGAAGCTGCCGCCGCGATGGACGCTGCCCAGTGCTTCAGCATGTCGGGCTTGGCCCCGACTTTCGAGGAGCGAATCGCCAAGAGCGGCGTTACCCAATAAATGACCAACGTGCTTCCCTGCGAGCGCCTGACCGGTGCGAATGGCGCGTTCCTCGCTTTGCTGATCGGCCGGACCAAAGGCGGGAAACAGTTCGCCGTCCTCGCCTCGATCGAACGCCACGACGACGATTAGCTTGGGCTTCTTTTGACCGGGCAGAATATGATCAGACATGGCGGGAACCTATCACGAGGATTGAGTCGCGTTCGAGACTCGGGCGGTGTGCGTGCAAGGGCACCGTTTTAAGGAGCCTGTGCGCGTGGCACTCGTCAGGTCGCGGAACACTATCTACACTGTGGAGCGGGTTGCCGGGTGAAATTTTGCTGCTCAATTTCGGCGACGAGACCTGACTGCCTTCAGCAGTTCGCTCTCGTCAGTGTGAGCATTTCGAAAAGTCGCCACTACCGTTTCCGCCAGGATTTCGCCCTGTTGGCTTAAAGGGTCGAGGTCTTCGTCTGCGCAAATTCGATCGAAAACGCGCTGGCAAATAGCCAAATCATGAGGACTAAGGCAGGTGCGATTGGTACGCAGGCGCTGCGGCATGTGCGACCCCTCAGGCCCGCTGCCCGTACAGAGCAGCGGGCCGCTACAGCCAGGCCGGAGGAGGAGAGTTCAGTCTTGCAAAAACGTTCGATGTAGAGTGCTTGTTCCCGGCTAACGAAGTTGGTAATTTTCGTACAGTGCGCCACCTGGGCAAGGCAGCTTCCTCGATTGGCAGCACGCCGGCCGGCAGGTGTCCTTGATGCCATGCGCACCAGAGCAAGACGGCCAGCCCTTGCGGATTATCCTCGGCAATCCATGCTTTGATCTGCGTTCGCTAATCCGCCCCATCTCTAAGCGACATCTTTTTGCGGCGAACAGGCGTCCAGTCGGTGATCGTATCGGCATCCACGGTAATTAGCCCGCCAGCTTTCACCGTCACCTTTCGATTTTCCTCGTCGACCCGCGTGACTTCGCCGGTGAGCTGTAGCTCGTCACCTGGTTTGGACCTTTTAGGAGCAGGGACTGAATGCGGAAAACCATAGGAGGGGATGCTGACACTAGCTCTTCCGTCGTCCAGCAGCTTCAGCACCGTCACGGTGATCGCCACCTCATCGCCGATATTGATGTCCGCAATTTCCCAAGCCATGCCCATGATTCTGGAGCGGCTTTGACGACAGTCAAGGGATTGCTAATATGTGGAAAATGCCAACGCCGCCAGCGTGCACCTTGTTTCGGAACCGATTCGAACCAGCGATATTGATTCAAATCGTAATGTCTGGAGTGCGGGCGCATGCTCACCCGAGCCTGGCGTTGGCCGGCTGTCATTTATTGAGTCCCAAATGCCCACCCTGGTCGAGAAGCCGCCCAAGGGCCAAGGGTGGTTTCACGAGATCAAATATGATGAGTATCGCACGCAGTTGATCATCCAACGGGGTAAGGTGCAGGCCTTCACACGAAACGGCTTCGACTGGACCGACAGATACAGCCCAATCGTCCGGGCTGCGGCTGAATTGAACGCAAAGCGGGCAATCATCGACGGCGAAGCAACAGTGCTTGGCACCGCGGGGGCGTCCGGACCTCTTCGCGCGACCCAATTATCCGATCACCCGGACGAATTTTTGAACCAAACATTCCTGACTATTGCGGCCTAGCACCGTGCCAATTTGTACGATTCGTACATGGCGTTGATGTCGGTCAGGAAGTGAGTAGATTCCCTTTCGGCGTGTCCCTGGGGAGGGCTGGATGAGCGTCGCGCAAAGGGTCGGTCCGCTTCTAGAGCAAGCAATCACTGTACTCCTCAACAGGGCGGACCGTCGCGACACGGTCTCGATAAATGCGGCGCTACGCGAAGCGCGGGAGGCTGCGCCTTATTTGGTGGCCTCCGACGAAGAATTAACCGAGGCGATAGTCGAGGCAGCAACGGCCATGGGCCTCTACGTGGCTTTCGACGGTCGCGAGTAGCTGTCAGCCAACTTCAGTCATGTGGCATGGCGACAGAGGCGCGCCGCCCTGCGCCAATTCCAATAGTCAGAGGTAATCCGCAATTACCTTCGCAACCTGCTGAATCTGCCTGTACAACGGGAACTGCCGGCTGAGCAAAGGTATTTGCTGGAGGAACTTGATAAGGTCGACAAAGAGTGACCGCATGGCCCGCCACTGGTTCAACCCTCCGGTTCCGGTCAAGACCGAGCGTCCCGGGATCATCCGCAACGTCAACAACGCCGAGGCAGCCGGGGAGGAGCTGATGAAGTGGACCAAACGTGGCCCTTGCTGGGACCTCGCGGTGCGTGTTTGCATGGCCGTGATTTTCGATGAGATGGAACCTGAGGAGGCTCGCAAGGCATTCCTGGCTGCTGCAAAAGAGAGAGGGGACATTACTCCCCCCAACTAGCTAACTTGGATGCGGTAAAGGTTCTCTGACCAGCACCGCCTTGGCGAAAGGAGCCCGCCGCCGCTGAGGGAGAGGCGACGGACCCCCCCACAGCGGCTGCACATCACGAAGAATCCCGCTGCCGCCCCTAAACCCGCGAGGGGCCTACATCGTTCCCTTCCAACCTGGGTTGATCGGCAGGCTGGTTCCGCTTTAAGTTTCCTCTATGTCTCGCCATTCGTTCTCCCCTCCTGTGTACGCCAGGTCCGACCAACCAAGTGTCCGCGTCGGGATCAGCCACGTCGAAGGTGCGGCCGAGGAACTCATGAAGTGGACTAACCGGGGTCCTCGGTGGGGCCTTGCGGTACGAATCTGCACGGCCGCACTGGCCGATAAGGTGTCACCTCAAATGGCTGCTAAGGCGTTCCTGGCTGCTGCAAAAGAAGAGGGGACGTCACTCCCCCCAATGGCAACCAGGAGGCCCGTCGCCCATGAGAAAACGACGGACGCCCAACAGCGGCTGCACATCCAAGAGAAGAACCGACCGCTGCGAGTTCTAAACCCGCGAGGGCCTACATCGTTCCCTATAACCTGCGTTGGTCGGCAGGCCTGTGCCGCTCTAAATTTCCTGTATGGCTCTCCATTGGTTCAACCCTCCGTCTACGTCAGGACCGACAGACCTGGCATCCGGTACGGGGTTAGCCATGTCGAGGGTGCCGCCGAGGAACTCATGAAGTGGACCAAGAGGGGGCCTAAGTGGACGCTGGTCCTGCATCGACGCCTTTCAGGACCGAGTGTCACCCGACGACGTCGGTAAGGCCTTTGAGGAGGCCGCCAAGGAGGAGGGCGTGCTCGTTCTGGAGTAGGAAGCCGCGCGACACTGTTATCCCCCTCGGCTTCTGCTGATAGTGGTCGAGCATCATCGTGTGTGTCTCGCGGCCGATGCCAGACTGCTTGTAGCCGCCGAAGGCCGCATGCGGGGGATAGGCGTGGTAGCAGTTGGCCCAGACGCGGCCGGCTTGGATCGCACGGCCGAAGCGATAGGCACGGTTGCCATTGCATGATCAGCCGGCCCGTCGTGGTCTCACCGGTAAGGGCGATCTTGGCAATGCGCGGCGACGACGCGAGTGGCTTGTCCGCCTCGAGACCAAAGCCGTTGACGATGTTGAGCACGCCCGGCGGCAGCAGATCGCCAACAAGGTCGGCCCACAGCAGGATGGCAGCCGGAGTCTGCTCGGCAGGCTTCAGCACGACGCAGTTGCCGGCCGCAAGCGCGGGAGCAAGCTTCCAGCATGCCATCAGCAGCGGAAAAGTCCAGGGGATGATCTGGCCAACCACCCCGAGCGGCTCATGGTAATGATAGGCGACGGTGTCGTCGTCGATCTGCGAAAGGCTCCCTTCCTGGCCGCGCAAGGCGCCGGCGAAATAGCGGAAATGGTCGATGGCCAAGGGCAGGTCGGCGGCGGTTATTTCACGGATCGGCTTGCCGTTGTCCCATGTTTCAGCGCATGCGAGAAGATCGAGGTTCTCCTCCATGCGGTCGGCGATGCGGTTGAGGATGAATGACCGCTCAGCAACGCTGGTGCGCCCCCAGGCGTCCTTGGCGGCATGTGCCGCGTCCAGAGCCACCTCGATGTCCTGGGCATCCGAGCGGCCACCTCGCAAAGTAGCTGACCGTTCACCGGCGAGAAGTTCTCGAAGTAGCGGCCGGAGCCCCGCGCGCTGGCACGCCAGGTTGCCCGGTTTGCCGGAAGGAATAATCACTTGCGGCCGAGGAGTATGAAACGTGCGGTGCCCCCCGCCGCAGCGACAGCCTTCGCTATTCCTTCTTGTCGACCAGCGCCCGTAGTGCCGAGACGTCATGCAGCAATAACCTGCTGCCGCGCTTTTCGATCAGGCCTCTCTTGGCGAGGTCGCTCATTTCGCGCGAGACCGCTTCCCTGTGCGTGCTCATCGTTGCCGCCAGCTCGGAATGCGTCGGTGCCGGGCTTATGGACACCTCGCCGTCCACGAGTGCGGCTTTCTCCGCCCGATGCAGGAGCTCGACGATCAGCCGTTTTCGCACGACCAGAGTGCTGTATTCGAATACCCGCTCGGTCATGCGCCGGAGCTGGGCAGACAGATGCTCAAGCAGCATCCAGGCAAAAGTCGGGTGGGTCATCACGATATCCCGGAATGCTGTGCCGGACAGCCGTGCAGCGCGGGTTGCCTCCAGCGCGACTACGCTGGCAGAGCGTGCAATCCCGTCAATGCCTCCGAGCTCCCCGAAAATGTCACCCGGTTCGACATCGCGATACGCTATCTCCCTGCCGTCCGCTGAAACCAGTGTCACGCGAGCCCGTCCTTCCAGCAGGAAGAAGACATCGCGACCAGTGTCGCCGTGGGAAATGATTAGCTCGTTGTGTCGATAGCGGCGCTCGTGCCACCGTTTGGTCAGCGCGGCGAGGTCGGCATCGCAAAGTCTCGAGATGAAGGCCAGAGAGCCTGTCACAACGGTCTCTTGTTCAATCAAGTGTACTTCACCTTACTCCCTATCCAAGGAAATTTGATGGCCGCAGGCCCCGCTTTCCGGGATGCAAACTGGGAGCGGATTTCGCCAATGTTTTCCCCGGTGTGGGAATTCCCACAGCCGAGCCTGGTTCGACTGTCATATCCTTTTTGCAACGTCAGGCCCGCCGGCTCGTGTGAAAGCCGGCGAAGGGAAAGGGAACAGTCATGAAATTCTTGGCTCCCGTCACAAAACTTGCTGCGGGGTTTCGCAAATTCGTCGCGCCGCGCTACCGCCCGGAGCTTTATTACATGCGTGGCCCGGGGCCAGCCACCGCCCGCCGTATGGGCACGCCGCGGCAAAACCAATCCATCGACCACTACGCCTAATTTGCCTCGCGGACGGCTGACGCTCTCGCCCGGAGTGCCGTTCGCGCCGTTCCGTACCGGTCAATTCAGATCAATGAAGGGACGATCTGATCATGGTTATAATTCATGCTGCCGCCATTGGTCCATTTCGCAGGTGGTTACGCCTCCGCGCCGAGCGAAAAGCTCTCTTGTCGGCAACGGACCAGTTGAGCCGTTTACCCGATGACGTCCTTGGCGACATCGGCATCTCACGTGACGAAATCATGTGCGATTTGCGAAGCCGCGCCAACCGTCATGCGGAGGCAGGCGCGGCCGGCACGACGATCGAGCGCACCAGGATCGCTTCGGCCTCGATCCCGAAACGGTTGGCCGCCGGCAGTGGCTACGCCTCGGCCGAGATCCCCTTTGGCTGGTCCACGAGCGCGCGATCGAGCCTTACATCGCGGCTTCGATAAGCAGCGGCGCGCGGACGGGACCTTCGAACGGCACTACACCTGCGACCCCAAGGACTGAATGTTGACCGACGGGAGCTGGGGAGGATCTCAAAATGATCATGTCGGTTGTTAAGTCCCTCGCGCCTGTGACGCTCGGCACCGTGCTGATCGCAATCAGTCCGGCTTCATTGTCGGCTTCTGACGCTCAGGACCTCGCGTTCGCTCACGCTGACATGCCAATCAAACAGCTGAAAGACGTCTATTTGGATTGCGAGTGGGGGAGGCCGCCGGTGCGCTGGGGACGGAAGACGTGATGTACTGTTCGATGCGCGAGTTCCGACTAGGCGCGCGATTGCAGTTTGCGCATAATCTACGATGCACGGCCTTCTGCACCGTGCGACGCGGCCCTGCGATCGACCACTTCGAACCATGTTTGGATCGCGCACTTCGCCGATCAGCGCAGTAACCAACCCGCGGAGTTCCACGAGCGACAGCCTTCAAACGAATCAGTCGGTGGTAGCGTCACGCATAGGGTGAATCACGAACGCGCTCGCCTGCAAACCCCTTCGCCCGGAAATCTGCCCCGGTTAGGCGGTTCGCCAGCAGACAGAGAAGGAGCGGCTTCAGCCGATCGCCGATGCTTTTTGTTATCTTTTGTGCCTAATGGCAGCTTTGCGCCCCGATTTCGGCCGTGTGACTATATCGTTCGAACTGCCGAAAGCTGTCGGGGCTCCGGCCCTCTCAAACCCTCCGCCGCCGTTGTCGCGCATGTGCCGCATGCCACCTGCCGTGCTTTCAGCGAGCCGACCTTACTCAGTCTGGAACCTAGCAGTCGCCCAACTGGTTCAACCTTCCGCCACGGCCGGGCAGGGGAGGGCGTGCAAAACGGTAGGCGCGACCTAAGAAACGGTCGCGGTTCGAGTCGGTAGAGGGATACCGCCGATACAGTGCTGTAACCGAGTTCGTTTGCTGACGGGACTTCTTAATCGGCGCAAATAGGTCCGACTCCAACCTCCGCAACCAGTTCCAGCATAAACCACTAATAGTCGCGATCTGATCAAAGCCCGCCGGAAAAAACGGCAAGGCATTTCCCACGGCAGGTTTGGGGAAGCGCGGAAGGGCACTCTGCCGCCCAGAGTAAGCGGCCTGCACGGTGAAGACGAGAGGGACGCTTTTCCAAGCGCGGAGCTCGAATCCCTCCCCCGCCGCCATACGACATTGTTTACGTTGAGAAAAATACAAGAATAGGTTGCGCGTCCGCCATAAAGCCCGCCAACCGAAAAAGGCGTATTCGCGGCACGTCAGCTTACGACACAAATATGCGGGGTTGATGCTTCGACCTGGGAGATGGCAGAGATCAACTTCGGCTTCGCTAAGCGAACTCGTGGGGTTCATGCGACAGGGGAATCAGGATATGCGACGAGCACCCCGTGCCGGGTCAACGTCGCCGTCGGGAAGTACCGATCGGTGCGGAACCAAGCGGATTCACGCTTGTCGGCAGCGGACGGCGGCGGTGGCGGTCAGCATCCGAGCAGGCTCCAACTAGCGAGACAAACGTCCAGAGCGGAGGGACTTCGCCAGCCTGAACGACCGCTCTCCTCGGCTTAGTCAAGCATACCTACGGAATGATGCGCCTGGCCGGTGACGAATGAATCTCTGCTGGACCGCCGATGATATGGGGAGGCGCTCGCAAATCGCGCCCTACGCGCGGGTTGATCGGTTGATCAACATCAAAGCTTGAATATGAGAAATGCGCTAACTGTGACGGCGGTCACCGTGGCTCGTGTGTCAGCAGATGTGGTAAGGTTGAGTGTCGGCGAGTAGCAGAGGTCCAGCAACAATGACTTTGAGGCGAACCAGAGCTTACGGCGCATCCGGCTTGGTTCTAGCGGTTTGCACTGTGTTTGCTTGGCAGAACGCCACTGCTGCTCACAATTGCGACGCACCCGCGACGCCTGGCGTCAATTGGCACGAGTGTGACAAGAAGCTTCTCATCCTAAAAGGACAAGACCTGAGCGGGGCGAACCTGTTCGGTGTTGATTTCACTTCGACCGACCTCAGGAACAGCAATCTCCTTGCGGCAAATCTTGAGAAGGCAACGCTTGTGCGTGCTTCCCTGGCCGACTCGACCGCCAAAGGCGCCCGGTTCGACAGAATCGAGGCCTACAGGACCGACTTCAGCCGTATGGACGCGCAGGGCGCTGTGTTTGCGAGCGCGGAAATACAGCGCTCGAATTTCCAGGGCGCCAATCTGACCAATGTTGATTTCACAAAGGCAGAATTGGGGCGTGCGCAGTTCCATGACGCCGATATCAGCGGCAGCCGCTTCTCGTTTGCCAATCTCGCACGGGCGGACTTCCGAGGAGCGACGTTCACCGCGCCGATAAACTTTGACCGCGCCTTTTTCTTTCTGACCCGTATCGAGGGCGTCGATCTTTCCAATTCGGCGGGTCTGTCCCAGTGGCAGCTCAACATGGCTTGCGGAGACGCCCGGACCGAGTTGCCTTCTGGCTTGACGAGGCCTGAAGATTGGCCCTGTCAATTCCAGCAGGAATAGTTGTCGGCAAGCGAACTGTGCAATGCTGCACCCGACAGGATTTGAACCTGTAACTTCTGCCTTCGGAGGGCGCAGATCCTACGCCAAAGTGGCACGTTTCTACGGTATTGCTATTGGCGAAATCGCGGCCGAAGGGTGTTTGTGCCGCTTCCGTTCACCGCTACCGGTTCAATCGAACCGGTAGCTCCTGTCCGAATAAGTGGCAGCAACTCTTGT
This sequence comes from Mesorhizobium sp. M0898, assembly GCF_040319695.1. Classification (NCBI taxonomy): domain Bacteria; kingdom Pseudomonadati; phylum Pseudomonadota; class Alphaproteobacteria; order Hyphomicrobiales; family Phyllobacteriaceae; genus Mesorhizobium; species Mesorhizobium sp. M0898. The sequence continues at coordinate 205,392 of NZ_JAMYOE010000007.1, forward strand.
ATCGTCGAGAATGACTATCATCGTCGTGATTATCATTCAGAAGCCTGGCACCAACACGTCGATCATACTCGCCTCGCAGCACTTGAAATAGGCCGCGGCATCTTGGGGGGCTTAAGCTTTCGTCGGTCAAACGCCTGTCGAATGCATCTAGAGCGTTCATTCAGCAGCTTGGTGAATCCGTTCGACCGGCGTGTACTCGTTTGTCGAAGGTTCAGGAATACAGTCGCAACGGCCTCACTATGTGATCTGGAAGGTCAACTGCTGATCCTCCCGCTCAACTCCTAATGAACCAGCGGATGCCGCGCGAATGGCGCTCCAGGCCGCTACTTGGGCGACGAATGGAGGCATTCACTCACGACCGCTGCGGGTTCTTCGACGACCCGCTGTCTTATGACTTACCTTTGCGTAGACACAGCTTGTGAAAACGCGCGATATGGTCGGCCTGCGCTAGATTCAAAGACGGCCGGGGCATCAGAAGATGGCACACCGAATGTGCACGCAACGCTTGGCTTCGCGGCACTTGCCATAGCCGCGTGCCAATCGGCTCCTGAAACGTCGCAACCGGCCACTCTCGAACCTGCGTTAGAACCTGGTGCCATTCCTCCCAACGCGGCCGAGCTTGACGATCTTGCCATCAAGCAATGACACGACCTCGGCGGCTACGCGGTGTATGTCCATGCTGATAATACGCACGGTTCCCTCCATCGTTGGTCACGAACAGGGAGCGAGCGGGCAACACGACAAATACGGAGCCGTGCTCGCGGCGCATCCGGGCGAGTCGTAGGGGCGGCCAGATAATGTGCTCGAACTCGCAGTTCATCTGCATACGACGGCCTGCCCGCATTTGCGTGCTCCCGGTGCCCCGTGGCCCGGATGCGCCAAGCTTAACGAACCTGACGACGGAACAAACGATGGCACCAAGAACATCATGCCGGATAATGGCTTCATCGAGAGCTTCAACGGCCGACTACGCGATGAACTGCTCAACGAGACGCTGTTTACTTCGCTGGCTCAGGCACGCGTCGCCATCGCCCTGTGGCGCCACATCTACAATCCTGTTTCATAACACCCATCTGTCTATGTCGTTGAAGTGAATAGGTTTTGCTGATCTGGATGCGATC